>NZ_JACUZZ010000049.1:0-19574 GCF_014851595.1 Rhizobium sp. RHZ01 | reverse complement strand
ATGGACTACGATCTGGGATACTTCGATGATGAGACATGCAGGCTTGAACCTTTGCCGAACCCTTTCGGTCCAAAAGTGTTACCTATGTCTCAGGAATAAAACGTAACCTATGTGTCCAGAACGGACCCGAGAGTTAGTGGCGCACCCGACAGGATTCGAACCTGTGACCTTTGGAATCGGAATCCAACACTCTATCCAGCTGAGCTACGGGTGCATGCCGAGGCGCTTGAATCGCCTTGTCCGATGCGAGGTTCTTAGCCTAGCTTCTCGCTGGCTTCAATCTACAAAATGAAAAGTCCGCCGTTCTTGCGGGCGGCGGACTTTTATGTCTCACGTCTGCGGGTCAGGCCTGCATGGCGCCGGGGCCGGGGATGGCCTTTGGCGGCACCTTGCCGAGGATGATCATGCCGAGCACTTCGTCCTTGGTGACATCTTCGGTGCGGGCATGGCCGACGACCTGGCCGTTCTTCATCACCGAGACACGATCGGCGAGGTCGAAGACGTCGTGGATGTCGTGGCTGATCAGGAAGATGCCGATGCCTTCCTTCTTCAGCTGCTTGATCAGCTCGCCGACCTGCGCCGTTTCCTGGGGCCCGAGAGCCGCCGTTGGCTCGTCCATGATCAGGATGCGGGCATCGAAGAGGATCGCGCGGGCGATCGCCACAGACTGCCGCTGGCCGCCGGAAAGTGCTTTCACCGGCTCCTTGAAGCGGCGGAAGTTGGGGTTGAGGCGGCCCATCACCTCACGCGCGGAGGCTTCCATGGCGACGTCATCGAGCGTGCCCCACTTCGTGCGGATCTCGCGGCCGAGATAGAGGTTGGCGGCGGCATCGACGTTATCGGCGACGGCGAGCGTCTGGTAGATCGTCTCGATGCCGTACTTCTTCGCATCGCGCGGATTGCGGATGTCTGCCGGCTCGCCATTGATCAGGATCTCGCCGCTGTCGCGCTTGTAGGCGCCGGAGAGGATCTTGATGAGCGTCGACTTGCCGGCGCCGTTGTGGCCGAGAAGGGCGACGACTTCGCCGGGGTAGAGATCGACCGAAGCATTGTCCACAGCGTGGATGCCGCCGAAGGAGATCGAGATGTTTTTCATTTCCACAAGGGGAGTGCGTTGATCAGTCATATCTAGGACTCCTCTTTACTTCGACCGCGAGCGATAGACGGTGTCGAGCCAGACGGCAACGACAAGCACGGCGCCCACGACAACATTTTGTATGGGCGTGTCGACGTTGGCGAGGCCCATCCCCGATTGCAGCGACTGCATGACCAGCGCGCCGAGCATTGCGCCGGCGATCGTACCGGTGCCGCCGGCGAGCGAGGTGCCGCCGATGACGGCTGCGGCGATCGTATAGAGCTCGTAGGTCGTGCCTTGCGAGTTGGCGGCGGCGTTGAGGCGGGCGGTCGAGATCGCCGCGGCGACAGCCGCGAGAAAGCCCATAAGCGCGAAGATCCGGACGGCGACCCAGCGGGTCTTGATGCCGGCGAGCTCGGCTGCTTCAGGGTTGCCACCGATCGCGAAGACGTAGCGGCCGAAGCGCAAGCGGGTGGCGATGAAGGTCATGACGATGCCGACGAGAATGGCGATCAGCACCGGCACGGCGATGCCGTAGGAGATGAAGAGCCCCGTTTCCGGCCAGGCGATGTTGTTGGCTTCGGCGTACTTCTTGGCGATCGCCACCGGCCAGTAATAGATGGTGGACACCCAGATGGCGCCAAGGACTAGGGTGCAGCCGAGAACTGCCAAGAAATACTCTGCCCAGAGCGGACGGCGTGGGAAGTTGAAACGCTTGCGCTGGTGGCGCGAGCCGATGATGCCGACGACGATCAGCACACAGGCGACAAGCCCGATGATCCAGCTCCACGTGGCTCCGACAGCCCCTTCAGCGCCGCCGCCCATAATGCGGAACGTCGTGTCGAGAGGTGCGACCGTCTGGCCCGATGTCACGTACCAGGCAAGACCGCGCCAGGCGAGGAAGCCGCCGAGCGTGACGATGAAGGAGGGGACACCCAGGAAGGCGATGATGACGCCCTGGAAAAGACCGATCAGCGTTCCGGCAACCAGACCGCAGACCAACGTGATCAGCCAGGTCCAGGAGTTGTCGAAGCCGAGGTACTGCGGCAGGAATTTCGCCTGGACGACGCCCATGATCATGGCGACAAGGCCAAGCATGGAGCCGATCGACAGGTCGATGTTGCGGGTGACGATGACAAGCACCATGCCGGTCGCGAGAACCGCGATTTCGGTCGTCTGGACCGAGAGGTTCCAGAGGTTGCGCGGCGTCAGGAAGAGCCCGCCGGTGTAGAGATGAAAGCCGATCCAGATGACGAGCAGCGCGGCGACCATGCCAAGCAGGCGCGTGTCGATCTCGGTTGCGCGCAGGAAGCGCGTAAAAGCGTTGCCCTCCGCCGAGCGCGGATGGCTCGATGAGGATTGCGTGATGTTTGCCATGGGTTTGCCGTTTCCCCCATTGTTTGGGCCGTGGCGCGGGTGCCCGAAAAGCCCGAACCGAGGTTGCCCTGTTCTTGAATTGACCACCGAGAGACTTCCGAAATGGCCGCTCAAGGCGCGGCACTATTCTGGCAGGGAATCAAAGCGTTCGGTGCGTTACGAGGCGGGAGTGTCCGTGGAGGAGGCACCATCCGCATCCGGCGCCGCAACGAGACCGCTGCGGCGCCGGCGTGTTGATTGACCTGGCGAAGATTAATCGCAGGCCTTGACGCTGCCGGCCTTTACGCCCTGGCAAGCTTCAGCCTTGGAAATCCAGCCGGCGTCGATGACGACGTTCAGGTTGTCCTTGGTGATGGCCTCCGGCTTCAGGAAGATCGACTGCATCTTCACCTTCTTCGGGCCGCCCTCGAAAGTGGTGACACCGTCGATCTTGTCCATCGTCTTCCCACCAGCGAGGTCGAGCGCGATTTCAGCAGCGCGCTTGCCGAGTTCGCGCGAGTCCTTCCAGACGGAAACCGTCTGAGTACCAAGCGCGATGCGGTTCAGAGCAGCCTTGTCGGCGTCCTGCCCGGAAACCGGAACGGTGCCTGCCATGCCCTGTGCGTCGAGCGCGGCAACAGCGCCACCGGCGGTGCCGTCGTTCGAAGCAACAACGGCGTCAACCTTGTTGTTGTTGGCGGTCAGGAACTGCTCCATGTTACGCTGGGCGTTCTGCGGCAGCCAGCCGTCGGTGTAGGCTTCGCCGACGTTCTTGATCTTGCCGGCATCGACAGCCGCCTTCAACACTTCCATCTGGCCCGAGAACAGGAAGTCCGCGTTCGGGTCGGACGAAGAACCCTTGATGAAGACGTAATTGCCTTCCGGCTTGGCCTTGAATACGCCTTCGGCCTGCAGGCGACCGACTTCCTTGTTGTCGAAGGTGATGTAGAAAGCAGCCGGATTTTCAATCAGGCGGTCGTAGCCGACAACCGGAATGCCTTCAGCAGCAGCCTTTTCGATGGCAGGGCCGATAGCATCGCTATCCTGGGCGAGAACGATGAGTGCATTCGCGCCCTGCGAAATCAGCGATTCAACATCGGTCAGCTGCTTTGCGGCAGACGACTGCGCATCAGCGGAAATGTACTTTGCGCCCTTGGCTTCGAGGGCCTTCTTGATGGCGGCTTCGTCGGTCTTCCAACGCTCTTCCTGGAAGTTCGACCAGGAAACGCCGACGACGAGATCAGCTGCCATTGCGGCGGTGTGCACCGACACGAGGATGGCCGCCCCGGCCATCAGCTTCAAAACAGACTTCATAAATATCCTCCCGAGTGAATAGCGGCCAGCCCCAGCCAGTGGTTCCTCCGGCCGCCGCGGTTCGCTGGCGAGAAATTTGAATTATTTTCTCGACAGTCGAGAAATTAAGTGTCAGAGATTTTTTCAACTGTCAACACCGCACTACCGGCTTCGTTGCGTCGCGAAAAAATTGCTGGAGATGGGGTGTGAGCGAGGGCGGAATGCGAGGGGGAGAGGCCGGCATATATGCTGACCAAGTCGAGCACGGAGTTGGTCCGGCAGAGAAACAGCGTCCTTGTATTAGCTGCGCTTCGACGACATGGGGCGCTGGCGCATACAGAGATTGCCGACTTTACGAAGCTTTCCTCCGCGACGATTTCAGCAATCACGGCTGACCTCGAAAAAGCGCAAATCATTGAAAAATCCGAGCAGCAGCCAAGTAGCGGAAGAGGGCGTCCGCGCGTGCTGTTTCGACAGCGGCGCGACTGCGGCTACCTTGTCGTCGTGATCATTTCATCGGACGGCGTGCAATATTCGCTGGTCGACTACGCAGGCAAACTCATCGACCGGTTCGGCGAGGAAAGGTCGCATGATCCCGCCGGTGCCGAGCGGTTTATTGCCTCTATTAAACAGGGGCTTGCGCGCATTCTTTCACGCTCGAAGCTGCCCCAGGAAAGGGTGCTGCTGATATCGATCAGCAGCAAAGGTCTGGTGCATCCGACCGACCCTGTACTGGTGTGGTCGCCGATTTTCGGCAGCAATCAGATCGACTTCGAATCGGCCTTGCGGCCGGATTGGCAGGCCAGGATTTTTCTGGGGAACGAGACCCAGCTCGTCGCAGCCGCACTCGGCGCACATGAAGCGAATGCGAGGCCGGTTGATTTTCGGTCGCTCGCCGCCTTGTCGCTCGGACATAGTGTCGGGCTCGGCATCGTCCGGAGCACGGGGCCGGGCGAGCGTGAAGTGTCGGCCCCAAATTTTGGACATATGTTGCATATGGCAAACGGCGGCCTTTGTCGCTGCGGCAGCAGGGGATGCATCGAGGCTTATGCTGGCTTCTACGCCATTTTGCGCATGGCCTTCGAAGTGCCGCTCGACACGATCCCAGCCAAGTTCGTGCCGGTCGCCGGGCTCGACAAGATCGCCGCCCAAGCGCGACAGGGGCACCGCATGTCTGCCTTGGCATTCAGGCAGGCCGGTATTGCACTCGGAAATGGGCTTTCGCGTCTGCTAAGTCTGACAGAACGCATGCCGATCGCCATCACCGGGCCGGGAACGCGTTACTATGATCTGTTGCGACCGGGGATCGAGGAAGGGCTTGGCCAGACGCATGTCGTGCGGATGGAGGGAATGCCGGAGATCCGAGTCGTTCCCGACGAATCGATCCTCGTGTTCGAGGGTCATCTCGACCGGGCATTGTCGGTGATCGATCAGGAGCTGGTCTTGTCCGGTATCCAGGGATCGGATTAGCGGTGCGCCTAGCGGATCGTGCAGATGGAACGAGAAATGGCCGGGCAGGGACCCGGCCATTTCACAGGTGGCTTTCGGTCGGGAGAGGGCCGTCAGCCAATCTTGATGAGCTTGCCTTCCTTGACGGACTGCACGGCGGCATCGGCAAGCGCGAGGGCAGCCAGGCCATCGGCGCCCGACGGCGAGATGGTCGCGCCCTTTTCGATTGCGGCGATGAAGCTCGCGATCTCGTTGGCGTAAGCTTCGGTATAGCGAGTCATAAAAAAGTCATGCAGCGGCGGACGGGTATAGCCGTCGCCGTTGGCGACCTCGATCGAGACCGGACGCTGGTTCTCGGCAGCGACCATGCCCTTCGAGCCATGCACTTCGATGCGCTGATCGTAGCCGTAGGTGGCACGGCGGGAATTGGAGATGATTGCCTGCTTGCCGGATTTGGTCCGCAGGATCACGGAAACGCTGTCGTAGTCGCCGGCTTCGCCGATCGCCTTGTCGACGAGGACGGCGGCGGTCGCGCTGACGGCAACCGGCTCTTCGCCGAGCAGGAAGCGGGCCATGTCGAAGTCATGGATCGTCATGTCGCGGAAGATGCCGCCCGAACGCTTGATGTAATCGACTGGCGGGGCGCCAGGATCGCGCGAGGTGATCGTTACCATTTCGACATCGCCGATTCGGCCATCATCGATCGTCTTGCGAACAGCCATGAAGTGCGGGTCGAAGCGTCGGTTGAAGCCGACCATCAGCTTCGCCTTGGTCTCGTCGACGACCTTGATGCAGGCCTTGACGCGGGCAACGTCGAGATCGATTGGCTTTTCGCAGAAGATCGCCTTTCCAGCGCGCGCGAATCGCTCGATCAGTTCGGCGTGGGTGTCGGTCGGGGTGCAGATGACGACGGCGTCGATATCCTTGGCGGCTTCGATCGCGTCGATCGTGCGGACCTCGCAGCCGTAAGCCGATGCGATCGCTTCGGCGGCCTGCGGAAAGGCGTCGGCGACGGCAACGAGCTTGGCATTGGCATCGCCGCTGACGGCCTTCGCATGAACCTTGCCGATACGGCCGGCGCCGAGAAGACCAAATCTGACTGTCATGAGAACCTCCCTTGAATTCGGAACAAATGAACCGAACTGTGATGCTTGTGGAATTTTCATTCCATTTAATGGCTGCCGCGTCAAGCCCGGCGCTCTTTCACATTTACGGAATCCATCCTAAAGACATGTCATCGAAATACCGCGCGGGATAAATATGCAACTCATCGATCCGAACCATCCGGCCTATCGCCCGCTGTGGGCTCGCATCCTGATTGTGGCCGTTTGCTTTGGCTGGGCGCTGGTCGAAATGATCACCGGCGATCCATTCTGGGCGGTCCTGTCGGGCGGCGCAGGCGTCTATGCGGCCTATATGCTGTTCTGGAACTACAAGCCGCAGTCGCCGGAGGCGGACACGGCGCCATCTTCCGATGACGCGGAAGAGGCAGAAGATACAGAAGCCAAGAAGGACGCTGACTAGTCAGCGGGCAAGGCGGCGCAGCGCCTGGTCGATCAGCAGGTTCGCTATCGTCATCCGCTTGGTAGCGTTCTCGCGGAACAGCGGGTTGACGCGATCGGGATGGTTCTGCTTGGCAAAGGCGCGGCGCTTTTCGCTGAGGCTCTGGGCTGTATCACGCGCAGAAATGTCCAGTTCGGCCGCGATATCTTCAGGCGCGATGCGCTCGAGGTGATCGGGCATCACCGGCTCGGGCTCTGGTTCAGGAGGCGGCAAGGGCTCAGGCGACCGCTCGGCCACGGTCTCCGATGCGGCGAATTCCATTGTCTCGAAATATGCCTGGTTGGGTCGCGCTGACGACGCCGAGACGCCTTCCATGACGTCGAACGCGAGGCCGGTATTGAGACCGCTTACGCGGGCGGCGGCGGGTGCATCCTGTTCGACGGTTTCGTCGTCCTCCGCCTTCAGGCGGTCGAGCACGGACTGGAACACGGATTGGCCGAACAGCATGATTGCCTCCCTTGGAGGGGCGCATTAGATCCGAACAAGGTGGTGCAAGGCTTGTCAGAGCACTCCCGCCTTCTTGCTTTCGGCCAGTACCAGGTCATAAAGCAGCCGTGCGCTCGGGGGCAGCGCACGTTCCTTGACCGTTATCAGGCTGTAGGGCCTGACGTTGATCTCGAAATCGATCGGCAACACCCGCACATCCGAAGCCTTCGACCGATGGGTCGCCAGGAACTGCGCCACATCGAGCGCGATCGGCGCGATCGCATCCGTCTGGCAAACCGTCGCACAGGTGAGCAGCAGCGAAGAGGTGTTGACGATATTTTCCGGGAGCAGCACGCCGCGAGAAAGGAAGAGGTCCTCGATCGTCCGGCGCAGGAGCGTTCCCGCTGGTTGGAAAACCCAATCATATTGTGGAAGGTCCTCGAGGGAGGCGACCTTCTTCTTCAAGAGCGGATGGCCGCCCCGTACGATCAGACAGGCCTTCTCCACGCCGATTTCCTGGACCTGGAAGAGGCGCGGGTTGAGATCATCGGGAATGCGGCTGATGATGAAGTCATGCTGGGCGGCGAGCAACTCGCGGGCAAGCACGTTGCTCGTTTCAACCTGTATGGTGACCTCTATGCCGGGTAGGGCGCTTCTAACGCGCTTTATCGCCGGCACGACCAGGCTCATGGCTGGGGCAGTGACGGCGCCGATAAAGACGGTACCTCCCTTGCCCGTTTTGAGTTCGGCGATTTCCCTGCCCGCCTCGCGCAGCTCGAGCATGATCTTGCGCGCGCGTCTGGCAAGCGCCTGTCCGAAGGTCGTCAGCACGACGCCGCGTGCCACGCGTTCGTATAGTGGCGTCTTAACGATCGATTCCATTTCGGACAGGATTCGCGAGGCTGCCGGCTGTGAAATGTTCAGCGCTTCGGCCGCCGCGGAAATCTGCCCGCTATCTTCGATTGCGACGATCATTCGCAGATGATTCAGCTTGAGGCCCAATCGCAAAAAGGCGTCATCGGCAAAGATATCCGTATGAATGTCGACGTGACCATGCGTCTGCGGGTCCGAAATGATCGCCATGGTTGCGGCCTCCCATCCGCGTTCCATTAAAAGTAATACTTTTTAACGATATACCAAAATTGTTATGCACTTTACCAGTTATTCTATTTGACAGTTATGGGATTCCATACCAGTTTGCCGCCGTGTGCTGGTTGGCATTCAACACGTGAGAGCGTGGAGGAGACCTACTTCGTTTCTCACCATCTGAAGTAATTATCCAAGACGGAACCTGCCACAGTTTCGGGGCGGGCGATTTTTCGCACGCGCGTTTATTAACTAAGGGAGAGAGAGATATGAAATCCATTATCTCGTTGATGGCAGCGGCGGCCTTTGGCGTCGCTTCGTTCGTTATGCCGGCTTTGGCAGCCGACAAGGGCACTGTCGGCATTGCGATGCCCACGAAGTCGTCCGCTCGCTGGATCGACGACGGCAACAACATCGTCAAGCAGCTCCAGGACGCTGGCTATGCCACCGACCTGCAGTACGCTGACGACGACATTCCGAACCAGCTGTCTCAGATTGAGAACATGGTCACGAAGGGCGTTAAGGTTCTCGTCATCGCCGCTATCGACGGCACGACGCTTTCCGACGTTCTCCAGAAGGCTCACGACGCAGGCATCAAGGTCATTGCTTATGACCGTCTGATCCGCGACTCGGGCAACGTCGACTATTACGCAACGTTTGACAACTTCAAGGTTGGCGTTCTGCAGGCAACCTCCATCGTTGACGCCCTCGGCCTCAAGGATGGCAAGGGCCCGTTCAACATCGAGCTCTTCGGCGGTTCGCCGGACGACAACAACGCCTTCTTCTTCTATGACGGCGCAATGTCTGTTCTGCAGCCTTACATCGATAGCGGCAAGCTGGTCGTAAAGTCCGGCCAGACCGGCATGGACAAGGTTGGCACGCTGCGTTGGGACCCGGCAACGGCCCAGGCTCGTATGGACAACCTGCTCTCGGCTAACTACACCGACGCGAAGGTCAATGCAGTTCTCTCGCCTTACGACGGTCTGTCCATCGGCATCATCTCGTCGCTGAAGGGCGTTGGTTACGGTTCCGGCGATCAGCCGCTCCCGGTCGTTTCCGGCCAGGACGCTGAAGTTCCGTCGGTCAAGTCGATCATCGCTGGCGAGCAGCACTCCACGATCTTCAAGGACACCCGTGACCTCGCAAAGGTTACCGTCGGCATGGTCAACGCTCTGATGGAAGGCAAGGAGCCTGAAGTCAACGACACCAAGACCTACGACAACGGCGTCAAGGTCGTTCCGTCCTACCTGCTGACCCCGGTCGCAGTTGACAAGACCAACTACGAGAAGATCCTCGTAGAAGGCGGTTACTACAAGGCTGACCAGCTGAAGTAATAATTGTACCAAGTTGGCCGGAACCCGCTGCTTGCGGGTTCCGGTCTTCAATTTTATGATCGCCGCGTCCCTTTGGCTGCTGGCGTTGGATTATGACCATGGACAACACAATCCTCGAAATGCGGAACATCACCAAGACGTTCCCAGGCGTAAAGGCGCTTGAGAATGTGAACCTCAAGGTTCGACAGGGTGAGATCCACGCATTGGTGGGTGAAAATGGGGCCGGCAAGTCGACCCTTATGAAAGTTCTCTCCGGCGTCTACCCAGCCGGAACCTACGACGGCGATATTGTCTACGAAGGCGACGTCCGTCATTTCAAGGCGCTCAAGGATTCCGAAGAAATCGGCATCGTCATCATTCACCAGGAACTGGCACTGGTGCCGCTCCTGTCGATCGCCGAAAACATCTTCCTCGGCAACGAAGTTGCTCAGAATGGCATCATTAAGTGGCAAGAAGCCTTTAAGCGTACGAAAGAGCTGCTGAGCAAGGTTGGCCTCAAGGAGTCGCCGGAAACGCTCGTCACCGACATCGGCGTTGGCAAGCAGCAGCTGGTCGAAATCGCCAAGGCGCTGTCTAAGAGCGTGAAGCTGCTGATCCTCGATGAGCCGACGGCGTCACTCAACGAAAAGGATTCCGATGCACTGCTGGACCTCCTGATCGAGTTCCGCAACCAGGGCCTGACGTCGATCATCATCACGCACAAGCTCAACGAAGTTCGCAAGGTCGCTGACCAGATCACGGTTCTGCGCGACGGCATGACCGTCAAGTCGCTCGACTGTCAGACCGAAGAGATCAGCGAAGACATCATCATCAAGAACATGGTGGGCCGCGAACTCGCCGATCGTTATCCGCCGCGCTCCGTGCCGATCGGCGAAACGATCCTCGAGGTGAAGAATTGGAACGCTTTCCACCAGCATCACCGTGACCGCCAGGTTCTGCACGACATCAACGTCACCGTCCGCAAGGGCGAAGTGGTTGGCATCGCGGGCCTGATGGGCGCCGGCCGTACCGAATTCGCAATGAGCCTGTTCGGCAAATCCTATGGACACAAGATCCATGGTGACGTGTCGATGCACGGCAAGCCGGTCGATGTCAGCACCGTTCGCAAGGCCATCGACGCGGGTCTTGCCTATGTGACCGAAGACCGCAAGCATCTTGGTCTCGTACTCGGCGAGAACATCGTTCACAACACGACGCTCGCCAATCTGGCCGGGGTCTCGAAAGCCACGGTCATCGACACCATCAAGGAATCGAAGATCGCATCGGAATACCGCTCGAAGCTGCGCATCCGTAGCTCCAGCATCTTCCAGGAAACGGTCAATCTCTCCGGCGGCAACCAGCAAAAGGTTGTGCTGTCGAAGTGGCTGTTCTCCGACCCCGACGTCCTGATCCTGGACGAACCCACCCGCGGTATCGATGTCGGTGCAAAATACGAAATCTATACTATCATCAACCAGCTCGCAGCCGATGGTAAGGGTGTTCTGATGATCTCATCGGAAATGCCGGAACTGCTTGGTACGTGCGACCGCATCTACGTCATGAATGAAGGACGTATCGTTGCGGAACTGCCAAAGGGAGAGGCGAGCCAAGAAACCATCATGCGCGCTATCATGCGCTCAGGGGAGAAGAAACAATGACTCCGGTCAACCCTTCAGCCACCGAGGAAAGCAACGTCGTTTCCGTTGCGGACTATATCCGCGCCAACATTCGCGAATACGGCATGCTTATCGCGCTCGTCGCGATCATGGTGTTCTTCCAGTTCTACACGGGCGGCATTCTGTTCAAGCCGGTCAACCTAACGAACCTCGTTCTGCAGAACTCGTTCATCGTCATCATGGCGCTCGGCATGCTGCTCGTCATCGTGGCCGGCCACATTGACCTTTCGGTCGGATCCATCGTTGCCTTCGTCGGCGCGGTGGCGGCTATCATGACCGTCAACTGGCAGATGAACTTCGTACTTGCGGGCATTCTCTGCCTGGTCATCGGTGGCGCCATCGGTGCTGCGCAAGGCTACTGGATCGCGTATCACCGCATTCCGGCCTTCATCGTCACGCTCGCCGGCATGCTCGTCTTCCGCGGCCTGACGCTGTTCGTTCTGGGCGGCAAGAACATCGGCCCATTCCCGAAGGACTTCCAGGTTATCTCGACGGGCTTCCTGCCAGGCGAAATGATCGATATCGCCGGAATTCCGCTGCACTCCACGTCGCTGGTGCTGACCGTGCTGGGAACTGTCGTGCTCTTCTATCTCGCCTGGCGTCGCCGCAAGGTCAACGAGAGCCATGGCATCGATGTCGAGCCTTATGGCTTCTTCATCGCCCAAAACGTAATCATCTCGTTGGCGATCCTGTTCCTTGGCTTCCAGCTTTCCACCTACAAGGGCCTGCCGAACGTTCTCGTCGTCATGCTCGTGCTGATCGCGGCCTACACCTTCGTAACGCGCCGTACCACGATCGGTCGCCGCATCTACGCAATGGGCGGCAACGAGAAGGCAACCAAGCTGTCCGGTATCAACACCGAGCGCCTGAGCTTCTACACCTTCGTCAACATGGGTGTCCTGGCTGGTCTCGCCGGCATGATCATCGCGGCTCGCCTGAATTCGGCGACCCCGAAGGCAGGCGTTGGCTTCGAGCTTGACGTTATCGCGGCCTGCTTCATCGGCGGAGCTTCGGCATCCGGCGGCGTTGGCAAGATTACCGGTGCCGTCATCGGCGCGTTCATCATGGGCGTCATGAACAACGGCATGTCGATCGTCGGTCTCGGCATCGACTTCCAGCAGATGGTCAAGGGACTGGTGCTTCTCGCCGCCGTCTTCTTCGATGTCTACAACAAGAACAAGGGCTAAGCGCTCCGGCGCTGCCCAAGCATTCGCAGTCATGTGAACTTGCCAATCCGGCTCATTCTGGGAGCCGGATTGGCGAAGCATTTTCCGCGTTATCGAAAAAAGGATGAAGACCGTGCTGATTTCGCAGATCAAGGGTTCGAACGGAGAGATCATTGTCGCCGTGCGCGAGCCGGGCGGTACCGCGAAGGCCGTCAAGAACGCAGGCAGCGTCTATGCGCTGGCCATGGAAGCCGCAAACGGCGGCAAGTCGCTGTTGCAGGTGATTGAAGCACACGGCCTCGGCGATGCAGTCGACCTCGAAAAGGCTTATGCCGAAGGCAAGTTTCTGCCGCCGATGACGCATCCCGACGCTGCGCACCTGCATCTGACGGGCACGGGGCTGACGCATCTGGGCTCGGCTGCAACGCGCGATTCCATGCACAAGAAGACCTCCGAGGCGGCTGAAGAAACCCTCACCGACTCGATGAAGATGTTCAAGATGGGTCTCGAGAACGGCAAGCCGAAGGCCGGCGAGAAGGGCGTTCAGCCCGAGTGGTTCTACAAGGGCAACGGCTACGGTTCGGCTGCTCCGGGCGCGCCGCTCGTTTCTCCCTCCTTCGCGCTCGATGGCGGCGAAGAGCCTGAAATGGCGGGGATCTACGTCGTTGCGGAAGACGGCACACCCTTCCGCATCGGCTTTGCGCTGTCGAACGAGTTTTCCGACCACGTGACCGAGCGGATCAACTATCTCTACCTCGCGCACTCCAAGCTGCGCCCGGCAAGCTTTGGCCCGGAAATCCGCATTGGCGTTGCGCCTGAGGATATCCGCGGCACCTCGCGCATCAAGCGCGGCGACAAGGTGATCTTCGAAAAGCCGTTCCTGTCGGGCGAAGCGAACATGTCGCACACGTTCGCCAACCTCGAATACCATCACTTCAAGTACGGCCTGTTTCGTGTGCCCGGCGACGTCCACGTCCACATGTTCGGCACCGCGACGCTCTCCTTCGCGGAAGGCATCAAGGCTGAAGAGGGTGACGTCTTCGAAATCGAAGTCGCCGAATTCGGCTTACCGCTGCGCAACCCTCTGAAGATTGCCGCCGAAGAAGAGATTGCCGTCAAGCAGCTCTGATTTCGCAAGGCCCGGCCGCTTCGGCGGCCGGACCGTTTTTAATGGAACGGTGAAGGAGGCCCAGTCGGCCCATGACCATTTATAAGAACCTCATTGCCGGCGAATGGGTCGGCACGGACGCGACGAAGAACATCAATCCGTCGGATACCAACGAGGTCGTTGGCCTCTATGCGGATGGTTCGGCCGAAGACACGAAGAATGCGATCGCCGCCGCCAAGGCTGCTTTCCCGGCTTGGTCGCGCTCCGGCATCTGGGAGCGTCATGTCATCCTGAAGACGGCCGGCGACGAGATCATGGCTCGCAAGGACGAGCTCGGCGCTCTGCTGGCCCGCGAAGAAGGCAAGACGCTTCCCGAGGCAATCGGCGAGACCATTCGTGCATCGCAGATCTTTGAATTCTTTGCCGGCGAAGCGCTGCGTCTTGCAGGCGAGGTCATCCCGTCTGTTCGCCCGAATATTGGCGTCGAGATCACCCGTGACCCGCTCGGCGTCATCGGTATCATCACGCCCTGGAACTTCCCGATCGCGATCCCCGCCTGGAAGATCGCGCCGGCGCTCTGCTACGGCAATACCATCGTCTTCAAGCCGGCCGAACTCGTCCCGGGCTGCTCGTGGGCGATCGTCGACATCCTGCACCGTGCCGGCCTGCCAAAGGGCGTGCTGAACCTCGTCATGGGCAGGGGTTCGGTTGTCGGCCAGGCCATGCTCGACAGTCCTGATGTTACGGGCATCACCTTTACCGGTTCCACCGGTACCGGCCGCCGCGTCGCTAGCGCCTCGATCGAGCATAACCGCAAGTTCCAGCTGGAAATGGGTGGCAAGAACCCGATGGTCGTCCTCGACGATGCCGACCTTGGCGTCGCCGTCGAAGCAGCCGCCAATTCCGGTTTCTTCTCCACCGGCCAGCGTTGCACGGCGTCTTCTCGCCTGATCGTTACCGAAGGCATCCACGACAAGTTCGTCGCGGCGCTAAGGGAAAAGCTGCAGACGCTTGTTGTCGACAATGCATTGAAATCGGGCACGCACATCGGCCCCGTGGTCGATGAAAAGCAGCTGAAGACCGACACCGACTATATCGAGATCGGCAAGAAGGAGGGCGCCAAGCTCGCCTTCGGCGGCGAACTCGTCACCCGCGAAACGCCCGGCTTCTACCTGCAGCCGACGCTGTTCACGGAGGCCACGAACCAGATGCGCATTTCGCGCGAGGAAATCTTCGGACCGGTTGTCTCGGTCATCCGCGTCAAGGACTACGAAGAAGCGCTGGCAACCGCCAACGACACGCCATTCGGCCTGTCTGCCGGTATCGCCACGACGAGCCTCAAGCACGCGACGCATTTCAAGCGAAACTCCGAAGCGGGCATGGTGATGGTCAACCTGCCGACCGCTGGCGTGGATTTCCACGTTCCGTTCGGTGGCCGCAAGGGATCGTCCTACGGTCCGCGCGAGCAGGGCAAATACGCGGCCGAGTTTTACACGAGCGTCAAGACGGCCTATACGCTGGCCTAACGATGGCCCAAAACGATCCGAGCCGCTATGCGGCGGCTCGGACAACGGTATCTCGATATGAGTTCTTCGGAAGCCAGCCCTTCAGCTCTGGCTCTGGCTTTGCATCTGCCCCCGATCTTCAACCTTGACCACGACAGAGAGCTTTTCCCCCGGCGTGCCGATGCGCATGCCTGAAACGGGAGCCGCATCGCGGTAGCAGAGGCCGGAGGCGACACGCACATAGCGTGCGTCGGGGCAGATATTGTTGGCCGGATCGAAGCCGACCCAACCGAGGCCCGGGAGGTGCGCTTCGCCCCAGGCGTGGGTCGCCGACTGCTCGATCTTCTCTTCCATCATGAGGTAGCCGGAAACGTAGCGGGCCGGCACGCCGAGGCTGCGTGCGGCGGCGACAAAAATATGGGCATGGTCCTGGCAGACGCCGCTCTTCTTCTCAAGCGCTTGCTCAGCCGTGGTCTCCGTGTCGCTGGTCCCAGGCAAGTAGGTCACGGTCTCATGTATGCCGGACATCAGCGCGTGCATGCGAGCAAGCTCGTTCTCGCCGCTCACACCCTTGGTGAGTTCCTTGATCAGCTTTCCGGACTTCGTCCTCGGCGTTTCACGCAGGAAAAGCCAGAGCGGGCAGAAGCCGCTATGGGGGCCGAGTACCCCATTTCGATCTTCCGTTTCGACCTCGCCTTCGGCCACGATGCGTGTCGCCCGCTGCTCGCCTTCCAGCGAGACGAGGTTGACGTGGTTGCCAAACTGATCGTCGTATTCGACTTCGGGCCTAGCGCCCTCAACCTGCAGCGACCAGTTGATGACTGACTGTCCGGGAACGGAGAGCGGCGTCAGCCGCAGCCGCTGCAGCGAGAAGGCCGCCGGTTCTTCGTAGTGATATTCGGTGACGTGGCTTATCTTAAGCTTCATCTCATGCCCGCCTATGCATAGAACCGGTAACCATCGGAAATTTCCATGCCGAGCTGGTTGTTGCGTGTGACGAAATCTTCCAGAAATTCATGCAGGCCCTGATCCATGATCTCCTTGATGGCACGTGTCTGGAGTGTCTTGCGGATGGAATCGGCCGTATCATGCGCCGGCAGCCGCTCACCGTAATCCTTGGCGAGATAGCCGAGTTCGCTGACGATCTTCTCGTAGCAATAGGCGAGCGAACGCGGCATCTGGCCGTTCAGGATCAGGAAGTCGGCGATATTCATCGACCGATATTCGCCGTCATACGCCCAGCTGTAGGAGCGGTGGGCGGAGACGGAACGCAGGATCGATTCCCACTGGATGTTGTCGATCGACGTGCCGACGGCCGAGACCGAGGGCAGGAGCACATAATACTTCACGTCGAGAATACGGCTCGTATTGTCCGCGCGCTCGATGAAGGTTCCGATGCGGGCGAAATTGTAGAGTTCGTTTCTGAGCATCGAGCCGTGGAAGGCACCGCGGATCAGCCCGGCGCGATGCTTGATGGCATCGATTGCCTCCGGCATCTCGGCGGCCTTCAGCCGCTTCGAAAGTAGCGATTTTAGCTCGATCCAGAACTCATTGGTCGCTTCCCAGGTCTCGCGGGTCAGGGCGGTGCGCACCATGCGGGCGTTGTTTCGCCCGTAGTCGACGCAGGACATGACGCTTGAGGGATTGGAGCGGTCTCGCAGCAGGTAGTCGATCGCGTCGGCGCTCGTCAGCTTGCTGTGCCCCTCGTCAAAGGTCTCGCGCACGCCGGCGCTTTGCAGGACGCCGTCCCAGTCGTCGTCGCCGGTTCCGCTTCGGGTCAGCGACATGCGCAGGCCGGCATCGATGAGGCGCGCTATGTTTTCTGCGCGTTCGATGTAACGGAACATCCAGTAGAGTCCGTTTGCAGTTCTTCCGAGCATCAGTCCTCCAATACCCAGGTATCTTTTGTGCCGCCGCCCTGGCTGGAATTGACCACCAGCGAACCCTCTTTCAGGGCCACGCGCGTCAATCCGCCGGGAATGATCTGCACCTTGTCGGAGACGAGAACATATGGCCGCAAGTCCACGTGACGTGGCGCAATGCCTTTGTTGACGAGGATCGGCACGGTCGACAGCGAAAGTGTTGGCTGCGCGATGTAGTTGGCGGGCTTCGCCTTCAACTTCTCGGCAAAATCGGCGCGCTCCTTCTTGGTCGCCGTCGGGCCGACCAGCATGCCGTAGCCGCCGGAGCCGTGTACCTCCTTGACCACGAGTTCCTCGAGGTGCTCGAGCACGTATTTGAGGCTCTGCGGCTCGGAACAGCGCCAGGTCGGCACGTTTTCGAGGATCGGCTTGCGTCCGGTATAGAATTCGACGATCTCGGGCATGTAGGAATAGATCGCCTTGTCGTCCGATATGCCGGTGCCCGGCGCATTGGCGATGGTGATGTTGCCGGAACGATAGACATCCATGATGCCGGGGATGCCGAGTGCTGAATCCGGCCGGAAGGTGAGGGGATCGAGGAAGTCGTCGTCGACGCGGCGGTAGAGCACGTCGATCGCCTCATAGCCGCGGGTCGTGCGCATCTTCACCTTGCCGTCGATGACGCGGAGGTCCGAGCCTTCGACAAGCTCGACGCCCATCGTGTCAGCCAGGAACGAGTGCTCGTAATAAGCCGAGTTGTAGATGCCGGGTGTCAGGACCGCAACGCGTGGCTTGCCCTTGCAGCCCGGAGGCGCGAGCGATGCCAGGCTCTGGCGCAGCAGATAGGGATAGTCTTCGACCGGCCGGACCTTGTTGGCATGAAACAGGTCCGGAAACATCTGCATCATCGTTTCACGGTTTTCCAGCATGTAGCTGACACCGGAGGGTGTGCGGGCGTTGTCCTCCAGCACGTAGAACTCGTCCTCGCCGGTGCGCACGATATCAGTGCCAACGATATGCGTGTAGACGCCGCCGGGCGGCCGGAAGCCGATCATCTCGGGCAGGAAGGCGTCATTCCTCTCGATCAGTTCGCGCGGTATGCGACCGGCGCGGATGATTTCCTGCTTGTGGTAGATGTCATCGAGAAAAGCGTTGAGGGCGATTACCCGCTGCTCGATACCCTGTGCGAGCTTGCGCCATTCGCGACCTGAGATGATGCGGGGGATGATGTCGAAGGGAATGAGCTTTTCGGAAGAGTCTGCGTGTCCGTAGACCGCGAAGGTAATGCCAGTCTTGCGGAAGATGTTCTCCGCGTCCCGGGATTTTGCAATCAGATGCGCTCGATCTTGGTTACTGTACCACTCAAAGTATTTTTCATATGGCTGTCGCGGACTTTCGCCCCCGGTGATCATTTCATCAAATGCCAAAGGTGTGGCTCCCCTTTTTTGTTCATTTGAATACAACGCAAATGGCAATGCAAGAACCATGCACAGTTTGAACGCGAGATTCGTGAATCCTTCTCGAGGGCCAAAACAGACGAAAAACTGGGCATTTATCGATAGCTGGCGTCGACACGCCCGCCGTCAATCCTCAGCGTCCGCTCAAAATGTGAGCAGATGAACATTTTCGAGCCGAAAACCGATTCAATTTCGGGCTGAGCGCCGGGTATACGGTTGCGCGAGCATCAGGGAAACTTCAGGTAAGCATCAATGCTTCAGATACGACCGAGCTGCAGCGGGCTTAGGTCGCCTCGCCTGAAAACGCGATCAGGTTTCCGTCGGGGTCCTGCACGATGAAGCTGCGTGCGCCCCATGGCTCGGTGCGCAGGGGCTGGTGGAACGATGCGCCGGCGGCCTGATACTCCAGGAACAGCCGCTTCGGATCGTCGGCCGTTAACGTTGCGGAGAGGGCGTCGACTTCTCGCGCTCTGAAGCCAGCGTCGAAGACCGGCCCGCCGACCTTTCGCAGGTTCAGGCGCGCGCCGTCGCGAAACACCTGGGCATAAAATGGCGGCTCTCCGTACTGGAACGCCACTTCAAAACCCAGTTTCCGAACATAGAACTGGCACGAGGCAATGATATCGGAGACGAAGAGTTGCGGCTCCGCGGAGAGGACGAGCGGACGTCTACTGTCCGACGCTTTCGATTTCGTCATGGTTTCGATCCCTTTGACCAGCGCCGGCCAATCCGTAAAGCCATGCTTTCGGGCAACAAGCTCCTGAGCATCGCTGAGCTTGAAGTCGGCGTCCAATATTTCTCGATCGCTTTGATCTCGATATCTGGGCAGGATCCACCTGATCTGCGCCGCAACCGGATAGTACCGTTCGCGATGCCATCGCAGGTATGTCTTGGCTTGTTTTCTGAGGTTTTCGATATTTGGCATGGGCGCGGCTTACGTTTGACTTTGTCGTACGTAGGCGGGCAATGCCCCTCCGGCCCGAAGCCGACGCGCCCTACAGCAGCACCAGCATGCTAATGCAATGGGCCAATTGCCACAAGGCGAGATTGTAAGGCCGCGGGATCATTTGGCGTCGTGAGACGCGTATTGCAAAGGGCGGGATTTCTCCCGCCCTCAGACTGCTGACAAACCCGTCGATATTTTCGGCGGGTTTGTTTTTTGGACGTTGGTTGTTTTAGTTGGGTTCTGAGGCGGGGCGAAGTTGGCGGCCTCTGGCCCTCATGCCATGGCTGGTCTGG
>NZ_JACUZZ010000048.1:0-19773 GCF_014851595.1 Rhizobium sp. RHZ01 | reverse complement strand
CTCACGAAGATCATTCGAATAGGGTCGTGTCATGGATGCTGGCCTCCATTCCAGCATCCATGATGAATCACAAATCTGCTGATTTGGGAATCGCGCACCGATTCCGATAAGCAATGATCCGCTCTAGGAGGTGGCCACTTGGACCTACAGGACGCCTTCAGACCACCACCATATCCGCTCGGATATGGTGGTGCCTCCTTGCACTCACCTTTCGGCAAGCCAATCCTTGATAGTGTCAACGGCATCTCGTGCGAGGATTTCCGCACGGTCATCCTTCGCCAGCGACTTGAGCTTGGGATACACGCGTTGCGGAATGAGCGTTTTGCAGGATGCCAAGTCTTCCAAAGCGACATTATAGCTGTCGACTTGCTTCCCGCGCGGGACTTTCTCGTCATCGCCGAGCAAATCGAGCGCAATTGCCATGTCGCGCGTTGCACCGCCGTATGCGCCGAGCGGGATAAGTGGCTTGCCGCCTTTCAACATCAAAAGTGATTCCTCGAAGATCCCTGGCATCGCACCCGCGGATAGGTCGGCCCCGTTACCGACAAGCCCCATCTTTCCGCCAATAGCCACGCAAGCGTCGGCAAACTCCGCCTTCACCTTGCGTGATGCGGTCATCTCCTCAGCCTGCGGGAGATGCTTGAGGCCGGAGACCCACTCCGTAAATGCGGGGTCCTTTTGCAAGCTAGTCGAGGAAGCTTGGTCGCCAACAATGATCTCGTCATCACCAAGCCATACTGGTGACAGGGTATTCTCGACACAAACGTAAGTTACGCAGGTCCCACGTCTTTCCGTAAGCGCATTCTCCAAGATCTCGTACGTCATCTTCGCGAGGCTGACGTAGTCGATAATGTGAATGAAGGGCACGCTATTCGAGTCCGCATAGGCACGGGCTAGATGCCTGAAAATTTTGAAGGAGAACCCGTCGGGTCTTAGGTCCCCGCCATAGACGACCGTGGCACCTGCTCTGACCAGTGCCATGCACACGGATAGCAAGGCTCGATCCAATTCACGTGGCGGGATGCCAAGCTTCAAATGGTCGGGCGGGGTGCTGAGTGAAATTTGTATCTTCCGGTTCTCGAGCGCTTTCATTGGATATCACTCAGTGTTTTGAGCGAGGCGGTTTCGCCCCCCCGAATTCGCAATGCTTTCCAAATGAGATCGGATTCCAATCTCGACAGCGGTGGATCCGGATAGACCACGGTTTCCGGAGTTGTCTCGCAATCGATAATATCAAATAACTCCGGGGGGCGCGGCAATATCATAACGCCATCCTTTGCCTCGCCCAACTGAGTTGCCACCTCCAGATTGAATAGATCGCAGCGGAGACCTTCCGAAAGGCACTCCACCAGCAGGGGCTCGATCCAAGAGAATTCACCTATGACAGGGTTCACCCGCACGCGAGGTAGGTTCGCGCCGTATGGATACGTCCGGCTGATCCTGACCTTCCCAATATCCGCGAGAACAATCGGGCGCCGTGCCCTTTTCGCCTCGGTTAGCTCGTAAATACACCAGGGGCGACTATCGTAAGCGTCGGATACGATGGCCAGGAGAGTTCCTGACTGAATGGCCTTCGCGAATTCATCGGCGAAATGGTCACCAGGCGACAGGGCCTTGGCATCGTAAAATGTACGAAGGGGCACATCATTATCCCTGCTGTTTACGTAGTCGACGATCGAACTCGCGGTCGAGTCTCCGTCGAGCTTCGCATGGCTCACGAAAAGATCCTCTTCACCCTCGGTACCCAATAGCGTGTTGAGGTGCACCCTGATCTTGAACACAATATGCAAAAGCAAATGTGTCTCGAGGCTGGTCGGCGCGATCGTCGTTTTCCACTTGTCCCTTCGAGCGTACTGGATCTTTCGATCGAAGTCCGGCTTCAATGGAGTGGCGCCCGCAGGGTCCCCAAAAGCCATGTAGAGGTCGACGTTGCCCCGTCGTTCGATCTCAGCGTGGAGGTTTTCGATATAGTTTTCCCAATGCGGCTTTAGGGCTGGTGCTGCCATCGAACCATCATATAGGAGAATGATGATGTTGAATCGAGCATTTGCTAGGTCGATCGATCTTGGAACCGCTGTGCCGTCGATCCACGGCTCGCTCCAGAATCGTACGGGAACGCGATGTGCGACCCCGTCTCTTTCCATTCCAATTCCGTCGAAGTGCCGCGATATCCGTTCGGCGAAATCCGCGGACTTTGGCGGTTCCGATGCTACATCCACGGCCAGATTCTTTGCCTGACCCGCACGCTTTGCCCAGATTACATGTATTCGCAGCGCTTCCATGTCTTTACACTCGCGACAGCAATGCTGATAACCGTTATACGTATAGGGATTTAAACGATAAATGGCATTATACAATCAACAGGCGCCTACTCGGCGAAAAGTCTTTATCAGTTACCACCACGGAAATGATCAGGCCTGTTACAACGAATTTTCCCGCGTCTTCCATGACCAGTTTGAGCTGCTCACCGATAATTCCCTTGAACGGGAAATCGACAGCGGAAATTTCGAGTACATCATGCGCCGTATCCGGGAGTACCACCTTCACGGCAGTTCGTGCACCTTAGTCCTGTGCGGTGCCGCAACCCCACGTCGGCGCTATGTTGATTGGGAGATCCACGCCTCGTTAGCGCAAAATATGGGGCTCGTCGGTATCGGCTTGCCAACTATTCAATGGACGGGGCCAAATTCCACTTGGAAACCCGCCCGTTTGCAAGACAACATTGATACTGGGTACGCCGGTTGGACCTTGTGGGACCAGATCATCGCAAATCCTTCACTACTAATTTCCGAGATCGAAGCATCGGTCCAGCTCCGGGGCGTTGGGATTAGCAATCACCGGCCAAGGATGACCAGGAACGAATGATGAAGCGGCGTGCTACCATCAGGTGGCGCTCATGGCGGCGTTATTGTAACCAGTGTGGCCTAAGGGCCAGTCGCTCTTCTCCAACTTTGCCTCTTAGTTCAGCAGTGTAGAGTGGACGTTTGGCAAAAGGCTGCCACACGCGAGGTGAGGGTCGATGCGCTTCGAACCCATCGCAACAAATCAGTTTTCTAGAGAATTTTATTGCATCTAACACGGGGTGAACTATAGTCATGGTTGCAGTGATGACATAACGTTAGTGGCATCGGAAGTTGCTGCAGACGATCCCGCAGTCGTACCTTATTTGAGGGCGAGCTGCCAGAAAGCAAAAGCGGCGAGCGACAAGAAGGATTGAATCGCCTGACGTAGCGACAGCTGCGCATCCCTCTTGTGGTTCATCACAATCGCATACTGGTTCACCGGCTGAACCGGTTTATATCACGCATACTGGTATGTTGTTTTTGGCGGACTTCGTAGCGTACGCCGCAGAGGCCCTGTCCTTTCCGGAGGATCTCTCAACTGGGAGAATGATATGCTTGAAGGCCAAGATGTCGTACGCATATTCTGCTCATACGCTCGTGAAGATGCAGATTTTCTCCAGGCGTTTCTAAGGGCCTTCGCCAGCCTAAACGAACTGGTCAGCCATAATATCATTCCGTTCTCTGACAATGATATACAGGCTGGGCTGAGCATCGATGCCGTACTCACCGAAAAACTTCAGGAAGCCGATATTTTGGTTGTGATCTTCGCCGACACGCTGAAGAAAGCATTCGCATATCCGAGCTGGGAGGTGGGCTATTTCCAAGGCCTTATCAACGCGGATATGAAAACGAAAGGTAGTACATCGCGGCAGATCGTGTCCTTCTTTCTAAGTGAGCCGCCGAAGATCACCCAGTCTATATTAGGCATCCATATGGGCTTGCAGAAAGTCGAACTCGACCTTGGAAAGAAGGAGTATTTAATTCAAGACTTACAGAATCTGCCAGAGGACGTGAACAAAAACGATTTTACAAAGTTCCTTTTCGGAATAACGCAATTGGCGGAACAGCGAAAGCCATCCACTATCGACGAGAACGAAAAGCTTCAGAGGGGCATACGCCGGATTGCGAAGATCCAAAAGGAGATCTATCCTCGTCTGAAGGGGGACATTTTTGATTGTATTAGCGGCCGCATAGCAAAAGATGAGAAGGAGCAACTTCTTATCAGGTTCGAACTCCCCAAACGGGACACGGAAGTACCCATCATACCAGACGACACGGAACTCATCTGTCGCGGCCGGAGTGGTATTGCGTTCGGAGGTATGTTTTCTGGTTTGGAACCAGCAAAACGCACTTGGGCGGAGTTCAAGGCCGAAATCCAGAAGCTCGACCAACCTTATGGCAATGTAATTCACGCGATCGAGCAAACTTTGACAAGCGCACTTGTAGTTGGTCCCGTGGATAATGATCAGGTCATTAGATCTCCGGTCGATAATAACCTATACCGTCTTATCATCACCGAGCAGTTTGAGTATTACGATGGGCGGCGCACAGTCAATCTTTGGCTCTTTCCTTTTATCAATTTTCGGACGTTTGGTGACAGGAGCACATCTCTTCTTTTGTCGTTTGTCGTGCTGGCAGCAAAGTACCGTTTTCTATTCCTCGAGGCCGAAAGCCCCTACAGCGCGGCGCGGATAAAGGAAATCAAAAGTCCGAATGAGCTTCAAAAAACCGTTTTAGCGATTCTGCGTGAGGTCGTTCTGATTGAAGAAGAAGCACGAGCACTCGGTTTAAATACTGCCGATGCATTCGTTCTTATCGTTCCTAAAGACACTCCTATTGAGCACGTCTCGAAACACATGAAGAGTTACGACGATACCCGAAATGCGCTTCAGGAGGCTGCAAGCGCATTGATTGCGGTAGACACGGAAAATACGCCTGCGTTTGAAGAGGCTTCGAAGAGATGGTGGGTAGCGTTGGACAGTTTCATTGCGGCATCTCGCATTGTGAACACCACTTACGCGACCTCCGCGCTCGAAAACTTCAAAGGCGAGTTCTCCGAAGACGTGAAAGGGTAGAGGCGAGACAGCGCTAATGATTGTGTGAACAGGGGCCAAGTCGGACCCCGACCCAGAATAATGGGGCCACTGCGGAGACACGCGACATGCTATTCCTGTCGCCCGAACAAAGATGCCTGCTTTGCTCACGTTGTTCTCAACCCTAGCCCAGTGTTGGGGGTGGTGCAGCCGCTCAGAGCGGCGACCGTATGTGAGGTTGTACAGGCTCGCAGGCCGGGCCGGTAAAGTATCGGGCTCAGACTCGGATTCGAGACGAGGAGATCAAGATGCCGCCTTGATAGCCGTTGACGCCATACTCCTCATGTGAAGAGGATCCAACCGCTGGCCGCGATGATATTGTCGACATCGCTCGGTCGCTGGCAAGGCGGGGCTGACAACATAGCCTAGCCTAATGCCAGGGACGGTCGGTGCAGGGCACATTGGTTAGCGCTGGCCGAGGCCAATGGCACTTAGCGACGTGATACCGCCGGGCTGAGTACCATGAGGCTGAGGATCTCGAACAGAACCTGACCGCCAGCGTGTGCCATATTCGTCGTGCTGTCGGTTTTGCTGTCGGCGAGCTAAATCCACACCCGCTCTCGTCATGCCAGTCTGCTGATTGGGCATTATGAAAAGTTGGGCTTGCGCGAGAGGCGGCGGGATTACAGATTGAGGCGTCATCATAAGCAAAGGGCGGGAACGATGAGCGGCAATTTCTTTCAACCGGTCGATGCTGCCGAAGTTCCGCGCTTTGCCGGACATTCAACCTTCATGCGTCTGCCCGCCGTGCAGACCGCGATCGGGCTTGATATCGCCCTTGTCGGCATTCCCTGGGACGGCGGGACGACGAACAGGGCAGGCGCACGGCACGGGCCGCGGGAGGTTCGCAATCAGTCAAGCCTCATGCGGCGCGTACACCATGTCTCGGGCACCGCACCTTTCAGCATCGCCAACGTCGCAGATGTCGGCGATCTTTCCGTGAACCCGATCGATCTTGCCGACGGCCTCGATCGCATCAGAAAGGGAATGGATACGATTGTCGCCGCCGGTGCCATTCCGCTATCGGTCGGGGGAGACCATTTGACAACGCTGCCCGTGCTACGTGCCGTGGCAAAAAACAGACCGGTCGGCCTGATTCATTTTGATGCGCACTCTGATACCAACGATCGCTATTTCGGTGACAACCCTTATACGCATGGAACGCCGTTCCGTCGCGCGATCGAGGAGGGGCTGCTCGACCCGAAACGGATCGTTCAGATCGGAATTCGAGGGTCGATCTATGACCCGGGCGAGCACGACTGGGCGAAAGAGCAGGGCATCCGGATTATCTACATGGAGGAGTTTGTCACCCGCGGCGCAGACGACGTGATGCGCGAGGCGCGAGAAATCGTCGGTGGCCTGCCGACTTACGTTACCTTTGATATCGACTGCATCGATCCATCCATGGCGCCGGGAACCGGAACACCGGAGGCTGGCGGCTTCACGACCCGTGAGGCGCAGCAAATGATCCGTCTGCTTGCCGGAGTTGAGATCGTGGGCGCCGACGTTGTCGAAGTCGCGCCGCCATTTGACCTCGCCGGCATGACGGCACTTGCCGGCGCCACCATGATGTTTGAACTTCTCTGCGTCATTGCCAAACAGGTTGGTGTTCGGCGCGATGCTGCCGGCGTCCCCGATCACCGGCCATCCGCTCGCTAGGGGCGGATGCCGGCCTCGCCCGATAGCCGTCGGTAGCCGCCACGCCAGTAGAGCAACGGCTCGACATCGTCACGCGTTTTAATCGCGCAAACGTGACCGATAAGGATCGCGTGCGAATGGTGGTTGAGTACCGTTTCAAGTTCGCAGTCGATAACCGTCAGCGCATCTTTCAGCGCGGGCGTGCCGGTCGAAAGACTATACCATTGCGCGTTCTGATAGCGCTCGACCCCTCGCCGCCCATCGAAGCCGGCGAAGGACTGCGCGATATGCTGCTGGTCGACGGTAAGCACGTTGACGCAGAAGCGGCGATACCGTTCAACCACAGGCCAGGAAGACGACCCGCGATTGAGGCTGACGATTACCGAAGGCTGCTCCGCAGAAAGGGAAGAAACCGATGTCGCGGTAAAACCTGTCCTCTCGTCGCGTTCGCCTACGGTGATGACGCTCACCGCGCCGGCCAGGTGGCGCATAGACAGCTTGAACGCAGATTGATCGACGACAGGTCGGGTTGTCATCTCTGGCATCCGATCTCTCCTTGGTTAGCCTGTGGCTTGCGCCTTTACGAAACGATTGGCCGGCATCGAAAGGCCGAGGTTGTCCCGTAGCGTCTTGCCCTCATATTCTTCCCGGAAAAGTCCGCGCCGGCGCAATTCCGGCAGAACGAGTTTCACAAAATCGTCGAGGCTGGATGGCAGCGTCGGGAACATCAGGATGAAACCATCCGCCGCACGGGTCTCGAACCACTCCTCCATGAAGTCGGCAATCTGTGTCGGCGTGCCGGTGATGCCATTGCCTGTGTGCTTCTCGGCGTAGTGGCGGACCAATTCACCGACGGTACGACCGCTCTTCACGAAATCGGTGAGTTCCTCAAACAGCGCCCGCGACCCCTTGGGTTCCGTCGGCAATCGATCCATCGGAAACGGCTTATCCAACGGGACGCCGCTCAGATCCGCTTCGAGGAACTCGGAAAGCATCAAGCGACCGACGTCCGGGTGCATCTTGTCGATAAGGTAGTTGACCTTCGCCTGCGCCTCGGCTTCCGTTTCACCCACGTTCAGCACGACCCCCGGCATGATCTTGAGGTCGTCAGGGTTACGCCCATAGGCCGGCATACGTCCCTTGACGTTTTCGTAGAATGCGCGGTTTCGCTCGATGTTCGAGGCGAGGCTGAAAACGATCTCGGCCGTGCGTGCTGCCATGTCCATGCCGGGCTCCGAGCCGCCGGCCTGCGCGATGACCGGCCGGCCCTGCGGCGAGCGCGCAATGTTCAGCGGCCCACGCACCTGGAAGTGCTTGCCCTTGTGATTGAGCGTATGGTGCTTGGTCTTGTCATAGTAGACACCGCTCTCGCGATCGAGCAGCAACGCGCCGTCCTCGAAGCTGTCCCAGAGACCAAAGACGACATCCACAAACTCGTTGCCTCGCTCATAGCGTAGCGCGTGCGGATCCAGCCCCTCACGATTGAAATTGTAGCCCGTCTCGTCGTGGTCCGAAGTAACGACGTTCCAGCATACCCGCCCGTGGCTCAGATGGTCGATTGAGGCAAATAGCCGAGCGACGTTGTAGGGCTCGTAGTAGCTGGTCGATACAGTGGCGACGAGACCGAGCTTCTCCGTCGTCACCGCAAGCGCGGCGAGCAACGACAATGGCTCGAAACGGTTCATCTTGGTCGGGATGCGGGCGAGAGCATCCGGGTCGCCGACGGCGGCGGCCGGAGAATCGGCCATGAACATGAAATCGAGTTTCGCCGCTTCTGATTGCTTGGCAACATCGAGCAGGTGGCTAAAATCGTTGGCGCCATGGACGTCGCTTGCCGGATGCAGCCATGAGGCCGGGTGAAAGCCGAACGTATAGACGAATGTACCCAGTTTCATCTTGTCGGTACGCGCCATGCCATTCTCCAGTGGGATTGGTTCTTTGATTGCCCAAGGTAACGCCACGCGACTTTCTTCATCAATAACGCAACGCTGACTTCCGTTTTAGTTTTTCTAAAGAGTCGCAGGTGCGGAGATTTGCGCCTGCCGCCGCCGTCGTTCGTGGTGATACCGCCGCGCGTTTTATTTGACTCAATTTCGCATGTAACTGACCCTTTTCGCATCGTAGGGATGAGCAAGCAATCGATTGCTGCGGAGAGGAGCCAGTCTCACGGTTCGTCGCTGTCGGAAGAGAGGCTCGGGGGCGTTGCCTCTGGAGACTCCCGAGCCTCCCTTCCTCTGGCGTTCGAGCTTGCCGCAATAGCTGCTCGGTCCCCGCGGCCCGCCATCTCGGGTCAGGTCGCGACGATAGCCATGGTTTCATACTAGACAAGTTCGACGTCATGGAAACGTATTCTTAGGCGATGGGTTAACGCCGGAACCTTGAGCGTCGCGGGTTCAGAAGGGGTCCTGCTCATAGCCCAGCCACTTACTCAAATGTGGAATCGATTTGTGGGTCGGTTCCACATTTCTGAGTGATGACTGTTTGCGGCCCCAATCGACCGCTGGCTCTTGAAAAACCCAAGTTGTTAGGTTATTTTGGAGCATGGTCACCGTTCTCCGCGAAGCAGGAATGCGATTTGTCATTTACACGGATGACCACGAACCGGCGCACACCCATGTCTATGGAGATGGGGAAGCCCGCATCAATATCCTCGATCTCACCGTGATATCAAACCGGGGAATGAAGAAGCGGGATTTGAGCGTAGCCCTTGCCATTGTTCAGGCGAACAAGCGCCTGTTCATCGAAAAGTGGGAGAGCATCCATGGGTGAAGTTGTCTTTGAAGATCGTCACTACCGAGAAGCTACCGTGAAGGGGGAGGCAGAACGCGCCCGCGCGCCCATTCCGGCATCAGCTCGTTTCGATGAGGCATCCGGCCGCATCGTCGTGGATTTCACCAACGGCGCTGCGTTCATGGTGCCTGCCCGATCGATACAGGGCCTGGAGAATGCAACCGTTGCGCAGTTGGCGGAGGTAGGGCTTCTCGGCGAGACCGGCCTGCATTGGGAAAGCCTGGACGTGGATTTTACTATCGCCGGGTTGATGAACGGCATATTTGGCAATGCGAAGTTCATGGACGCGCAGCGCCGAGGCGGTCAATCCCGTTCAACGGCCAAGGTAGAGGCAAGCCGTGCCAACGGTGCCAAGGGCGGACGCCCCCGGAAGAACGGCTAGGCGCTTGCAGATGGCTGGCGCCTAGCCCGGCCGTCACGAGCGTTCAACGACGTTGCCACCTGGACCGAAGACCCAGTCGCAAATCGTTCGCTGCCGCGATAGGCTCCGGCGTGGACAAAACGTCCGCCTGGGGCCCAACCCGGTCTTCTACTGTGGGCAAGGACACGCCCGCAATTTGCGCGTAGTTGTCATCGCAATTCACGGCCGAAGGCAGGCCCGATCCGGCGTGACCATCTATGACCCAAATAGAACTCGACTATGCACCGGCTGTCGAAGCCCTCACGCCGGTGCTCCACAACCTGCCACGCAAAATCGTCGCGATCGGCGGATTGCCGGGTGTCGGTAAGACAACCCTTGGTCGATACCTCGCCTACCGCTGAAACGTCTCGCTAATCGAGACCGATCTGTTCCTCATCCCCAATCAGGGGAAGATGGTCTACCGCGAGGACTGGATCAATCAGGTTGTCGGCTCACGACTCGATAAGGACGACCCAAAATGGCGGCGTCCAGTTATCATCGAAGGTTCCACCGTCTTGCGCCTTCTCGCTAGCCTTGGGCGCGAGCCTGACTTTATCATCCATGTCGTCAACAACGAAGCGCCCGAGAGCAACGGCGCATTGGCCAAAGACCTGAAAAGCTATGACGCCAAGTATGCGCCAGCCTCGAAGGCTGACATAACTCTAAAGTTCTCAGTTTAACCGGAGGAAGTTTCATAATCCCCATCCCGAAAACTATCCCTGCTACACAGCGATGAAGAAGACCTCCGTGCCAAGTCCATTTCGCTCATCGAGGCAAGGGAGGACATGTCGCTCCACGTCTTGATGATCGAGCGGTGCATGGACACGCTACTATACGATCGCGGGAACACGCCAGACATGAGGATCGGAAGAAAGCGGGCTAGAGACGCCTGCAACCATCACCTGGTTGCGGCCGAGTCGCTTCGCGGAGTAGAGCGCTTGGTCGGCGTGTTCCATGGCGATCTTCATTTGGTCATCCAACCCATTCACCGTCGCGATGCCGAAGCTGGCGGTAATCTGTCGGTGGATCCCTTTCGATTGCCAATCCATCCGGCCGAGGCGTGTTCTGAGCGTTTCAGCAAGTGTAGTCGCGTGCTCAAGCGAGCTTGCTGGAAGATAAACGATGAATTCTTCGCCGCCGAACCGTGCTGCGCATCCGTTGCGACCCATGACGCCTTCGATCTCCGCGCCCAATTCGATAAGGACGCGATCGCCCGCAGCGTGCCCGAAGCGATCATTGATCTCCTTAAAGTGGTCTAAGTCACAGATCACGACAGCACCTTCGCTATCCGCGCGATACATACGCACGGCCTGCTTTTCAAAGCCACGACGATTTAGAAGTCCCGTGAGAGGATCTCTCTCAGAAGTATCCCTGTGCCGATCTATCGCTTTGGATGCCATGGCACCCAAAGCAGCGAAAGGAAACGAAAGGCCAATAGTTATTGTCGTGATATGGACGGCCAAGTTGTAAGTGGAGTCCGCGAAGTCCGCCAACTGGTCGCTGGATTCGAAGAAGAAGGTGAAAAGGAATGTTCGCGCCAGGGTATCAACTACAATGAGAGCGGCGGTAACAACCAAGGCAATGTCAGCAGCGCGGTGTGCCTTCGAGGCGACGGCGAATACCGCAGCTCCCAGCACGCATGCGAACGCGAAATCAGTAAGAAAAAGTTGGTGCTTCAGGCTCTCCATAACGAAAACGAATTGGCAAAGCAGGAGGGTGTAGCCGGTGACGAACGTCCGATGCCAAAATTTTGAGTTGGGCACCCGAAAGTGCAATCTTATGGCAATGCTGTAGCAACAAGCCGCCCCCATAAAAATCATTCCGGACACAAAGGCATCAAATTTCGGTTCAATCGGAAACGTAGAAATTACGAAGCCTAATCCCGCCTGCGCGAACGCAGCACTCCAATGCCAAGTATCCACGATACCAATACGCCACAGGAGGAGGAAAGCGATCGCAATCACCCCGAGGAGCGCGGGAGGCAAGAAGTAGATTATATCGCTGGTCTCCATGATGCCTGCACATCCCAGAATTTCGGTTGCGTCGCACCTCTTGTAGTTGTGATGGCTTAAGGCTTCATTGAATTTCTCGGCGGAATTTCATTATCCAACCTGGCGCCTAGTGACGCCGATATGAGCCTACACACAGGCTAGAGGCACAGGGAATACAGTCGTTAAGGTGCCGAACAGAACCCACTGGGAACCTGGCTGAACGAATGCCAGGCTCCACAATCTAGTGGCAATCATGAATGTGTTAGACGCGCCGGTCTGGTTGACTGGCGGTTCAGGTAACTAAGTAGGGGGCGGATAAGATCCGTCCCCCTCTGCTGGGACACAAAGGAAGGAAGGGACTCAATCGGCGTTTTTGGCTTGAGGCCACGGCCTTCACAGTTCAATCGCTTCGACCAGATTGTCGTGCGGAGGCTGCGGTGTTGTTTGACGTGGTTCTGGCGCTGGCCTAGTAACGTTGGGTACTTGAACGCCTGCCGCTGGCTCGTTCTGCTGTGGTGCAGATGCCTGGGGAACACCGGCATCCTGCATGGCAACGATCATATCACCGCAGGACTTTAGTGAGACAATCGCGTCAAGCGAACCCTTGAGATTATAGACTCCCATGCCAACGATGTTGATGGATTTTGCCTTGGCCCATCCATACAAGTCCGCATTGGTCAGGCTATCGATCATGATCTGATCTTTGCCGATAGCCCGACCAATACAGGTGCCGGACGAACCGAGCGAGGTAACCACGGACACCTTGTATTGGTTACCCGCAGTCATGTTGGCCGACCGCGATGCTAGTGATAGGAACCAACCCTTGGTGTCGATGCCAAATAAAATCTGATCACCCGTTCTCGGATACGCAGTATGCGCAATGCACCTGATGTCTTGGGGATAAGCCATGACAATCCAGTGTTTGGTTTGCTTATAGACCACTCCGTCACCGGCGAGAGCCGGTGTGACGGTCGCGGCTGCAGCTGTCACGGCAAGCACGAATGCGGCGATTGTGTTCTTCAACACCTATACGTCCCTTCCTGAGAGGTTGCGTTTCTTTTCGTACTGCGCGATGCGGACTCGAAGCTCGGCAGGGCGGCCAGAGCGTTCGGTATTGTCCTCGATCTAACTGAGCCTTCTTGGATCAGGTCTAGTCGTGTGATCGGAAGGCGCGCGGGCTCCCCTACCGTCGCATTGACAAGTGGAAAGCCGAGAGAACATCAGCAAGATGGTTGGCGGCTAGAAGCAAATCTCTGGCGGCAGGGCACAATAATTGGCGACGCAAAGCGGAGACCGGAGAGCGCTAGCGGCGCTCACTCTGGTAGATTTAGCGGCGACGAACCACATTAGATATCGTGGGACGTTGTTGGGAGATGTGCCGTGACAGAGAAGTCTATTCTTTTCGAAGCGGTCACTGTCGCAGCGGTCGCAACGTTACCGCCACGGGATTGAAAGAAGACTGTCGACGCATTGCTATCGCGAATGGCCTTGTAGAAGTCCGCGATGTCATCAGAGCTTTCGAACTCGCTACCTACGACAAGGAAATGTGCCCCCGTGGACTGAGATCGCACCGCGGGCTGGAAATTCCGAAGAAGGAATGAGGTCGAAAAGTTCTACGGAGGGCGCTACTGTCACGTGCCGCGCAGCGGATGAGTATCACGGAGTTCAATGAGTTAGCTGACTCGAATGTAGCGCTCGGCGTCAAACGCTGACTTCCGTTTCTAGTTTTTCTAAAGAGTCGCAGGTGCGGAGATTTGCGCCTGCCGCCGCGAGATCGCCATGACCCAGTCGCGAAACTCCGAGCCATAAGGCTTTTGCAGCGCGGAGCGGTCCCAAGCAAGGAAGTAACTCTCGCGCAACGGCATTCTGATATCGACCGGTATGACCAATGTCTGCGCTTCCAGTTCGTCGGCGATCATCGACATCTGCGCGAGCACGATTCCGCGCTTGTTGATGGCGGCGTCGATGGCGCTGCTCGACAGGGTAAAGGACAAGCCGGAGGGAGGACCCTTGAAGCTCGCCCCGATCTTCTCAGCGAATTCCGCCCAGCTGGGATAGGGTGTGAAATGCCGCTCCCACTCGACATGCAGCAGCGGATAGGACAGGAGATCGGCGGCGGTCAAATTCCTGCCGTCGGTCAGGGCAGGGGAGCACACTGGAACAACCCAGTCGCGAAACAGCTCGGCATAGTGGTCGTGCTGCAGAACGTCCGACCCGTAACTGACCCGGAAATCAACCTCATCGAAGCCCATCCGCGGCTCCCTGTCGCGGCCGGTCAGCCTGACGTGAGCGTCTGGATGCAGCACTTGCCAGTCAAAAATGCGCCTGCCGATCCATTTGTTGACAACCGACGACAGCGCGCTGAGAACGAGCGAATTTTCGTTGCGTGCCCGCTCGAGCACCTGCTGGGCGAGCGCAAACTGCTCAAAGCCCTTCGATATTTCCCGGTGGTAGAGCCGGCCCCACTGCGTTAGCTCCACCGTCCGGCCACTTCTCTCCACCAGGGTAATGCCGATAAAGCTCTCGACTTTGCGTATCTGCTGGCTGATGGCGCCCGCAGACACGTTCAGTTCCGCGGCAGCCGCCATCACGCTCCCGCAGCGCCCGACCGCTTCGAATGCCTGCAGACCTTTCAGCGGAATTCCCCGAAACTTCTGTTCCTCGCTCACCACACTTCCCCATGGCTCCCGACGTTACGCAGGTTTTTCGGCCGGATGAAAGATGCCGGCAAACTGAAAGCGATCTCCGGGATGCGTGATCTCGACATAGGTCACCATGCGATCATTCTGCCACGTCTGACGAATGAGGTTCAGGCAGGGCTCGCCGCGATCGATCTCAAGAATGCGGGCAGTCGCAGCATCGGCAGAGACCGCCCGTATCACATGCTTGGCCCTGGACCACGGCACTTGGGAGAGGAGCCATTTTGCCGGAGGCGCGGTCGCGAAGCTCTCGTCTCTTGCGAGCGGTACTGTGTCCAGCAGTATGATACGACGCTCGACTGCGGTGGGCTTCCCATCGACGATATGCAGACACTGGATCCTGAGGACTTCGGCTCCCGACGTACTGTCCAGCTGCGCGGCCTCGACCGAGCCCAGGGTCTCGATCTTTCGTGTCAGTATCTCGTAGCGATGCTCATAGCCCGCCAAGGTCGCCTCGGTGCCGATATCCTGGATATCCATGACCGTGCGGTCGATCTGCGGCGAGGCGACAAATGAGCCGGTTTTGCGCTTGCGTACGACAAGCCCGCGGTCGACCAGTGCCGTCATCGCCTTGCTTACCGTCATGCGCGAACAGCCGTAGTCGTCGACGAGGTCATGCTCTCTCGGGATCCGATGGCCGGGACGCCAGTCCCCGGCCAGGATCCTCGCCTCTATATCCTTGAATATCCTGAGATAAATTGGCTCCAAGACGTGACCCCATCTTGCCGCTGGCGAAACGATATGGACGCGAAGCTCGCGCCCCAAAGAACCCGGTCGGCACAAAAATTGCGTCCGTCGACTTTGACGTTGACACCTTAGGCTAGCGCATATCTATTTGTATAGTCAAAAGCGGATCATAGAAGTCCGTGTCACGGGACTAAATCGGGAACTCGAACGCATCCACGGGTGCGAAAACTGGAGAGATGACAATCATGATCGCACGTTCACTGCTGAAGGGCCTCGTCGGCGCTGCCTTTCTGGTTGGGGCGACCCTGTCGGCGCACGCCGCCGATACGCTTGCCGCCGTCAAGGAGGCCGGCACGCTGAAGGTCGGTACGGAAACCGCCTTTGCACCGTTTGATTTTATCGATGCCGGCGAACATGCTGGCCTGAACGTTGATCTTTTTGCCGAGATCGGCAAGGAGCTGGGCGTCAAGATTGAGTGGGTAGCGCTTCCTTGGGATGGCGTCTTCCCGGCGCTCGAAGCCGGCAAGTTCGATGTCGTGGCCGGTCCTGCAACCATCACCAAGAAGCGCATGGAGCGTTACCGCTTCACGCCGCCGATTGCCGAAGCGACCATCGCAATCCTGAAGAAAGCCGGTGACACGACCATCAGCAAGCCGGACGATATCGCAGGGAAGACGATCGGTGTCGGCAAGGCCACCTCGCAGCTCGATCAGTTGAAGGAATTCTCGGCAACGCTGCCTTCCAAGGTGGATATACGCGAATACCCCGCTTTCACTGAATCCTATGCCGATCTCGCCGCCGGTCGTATTGCCGGTGTCGCCAACTCGCTGCCGAACATCGCCTTCGTCGCCAAGCAGCGCGAGGGAACGTTTGAAGTTGTGCTGCCACCATTCGGCAAGAAGTCCTACTTCGGCTTCATTGGCCTGAAGGATGCCGACCATGCGCCGCTGATGGACGCGATCGATGCAGCACTGCTGAAGATCAAGGCTGACGGCCGTATGGCCGAGCTCCAGAAGAAGTGGTTTGGCGCCACCTTCGAAACGCCCGATGCTGTCAAGGACCCTGCGTTCTGATAGCAGAGGATCGTTGATTGCGCCCCTTCCCGGGCGCAATCAAAGACGCCATCGTGCCTCCATGACAGCCAGGCGGGCAAAAGCCGGACATGTCCATCAAACTCTTTGAACTGCTTCTCTACGCGTCGATCTACACGGTGCTGATAAGCGTCGTGTCTATTTTGATCGGCTTTGCCATCGCGATCTTTCTTTCGGGCATGCTGCTGTCGAAGAAGGCTATCTTCGTCGTTCCTGCACAAATCTTCATCAGTTTCTTTCGCGGCGTGCCGCTGCTTGTGCAACTGCTGCTTATCTACAATATGTTGCCTGCAATCGGGCTGAACGTACCGAGCATCGTCGCAGCCATTATCGGACTGTCGCTTTGCACCGCGGCCTATCAGGCGGAAAACATGCGCGGCGGATTTGCCAGCGTCCCTGTCGGTCTCGTGGAGTCGGCCGAGATGGTCGGCTTGACGCCGGGGCAGATCTTCCGCCGTATCAAGGCGCCCATAGCACTTAGGCTGACGTTCCCTGCCTTGGTCAACGAGGCGATCCTGATCCTCAAGGCCTCGTCGCTGGTTTCCGTCGTGGGCGTCGTCGAATTGACGCGCATGGCGCAGGATCTTGCAGGCAGCACCTTCCTGCCATTGCAGATCTTTGCTGCTGCGGGCCTCATCTATCTTGCGATCAATTGGCTGGTGGCCCTTGCCGGCGACCTCATCGAGCGCTCTCTTCCGGGATTACCGCGATGACCTTTGACATCAACGTCATCCTCGACCAATGGCCGGCGATCACAAGCGGCGCCGGCGTGACGATCCTGATTTGGGTTGTCGGCACGATTGCCGCGGCGATCCTGGGGTTCTTCGTGGCTGTGGGTCGGCGCTTCGGTGGAGTGCTTCTCGACAAGACCCTCGGCTTTGTCGTCGCGGTCTTGCGCGGGACGCCGTTTCTCATCCAGATCTTTCTGGTCTACTATGGAGGTCCCTTCATTGGCCTGTCTCTCGATCCACTGCCGGCGGGCTTGATCGGCATCTCGATCTACGGCGCCGCCTACTATAGCGAGATCTTTCGATCCGGCTTCATGGCGGTTCCCAGGGGCCACATCGAGGCTGGCGAATGCGTGGGCCTGACGCAGGGGCAGATCATCCGGCGTATCCTTTTGCCTGAGATGACCATGCTTGTGCTCCCTCCGTCTTTGAACATGGCAGTTCTTCTGATGAAGGAAACGGCCGTCCTTTCGATCATCACCGTTCCCGAGTTGACGGCAACACTGAGCGCGATCGGAGCGCAGCAATATGCTTTCGTCGAAGCCCTCTCGGTGCTGGCACTCTTCTATTGGGTGCTCGTCGAGATCACCGGCCGGCTTGGCCGCCTCGTAGAAACGAAATTCACCAGATTCAGGTTTTTCAACGCATGAGCCTCCCAGCGATCGCAGTCAAGAATCTCGTCAAGAAGTTTGGGGAGGCGACAGTCCTCCAGAACGTCGACCTCGAGATCCCGCAAGGCCAGGTCTCCTGCCTGATCGGCCCCTCAGGCTCCGGCAAGAGCACGCTCCTTCGTTGCATGGCCTTTCTCGAAGAAGCAACGTCTGGAACCATCACAATTAATGGCGAGATCCTGGGTTTCACCGAAAATGCCAAGGGCCTACGGGAGCGCGTCGCTCCCGCCGCCAACCGTGCGATCCGCGCCCAGATCGGCATGGTGTTCCAGCAGTTTAATCTCTGGCCGCACATGACTGCGCTCGGAAATGTGAGCGAGGCACTGAAGACCGTCCAGAAGATGAGCCGCAAGGATGCTGAAGAACGAGCCATGGCGCAACTTGTGAAAGTCGGTCTTGAGGCCCGGGCAGGGCACTATCCGTCGCAGCTTTCCGGTGGACAGCAGCAGCGCGTGGCCATCGCCCGAGCGCTTGCCCTCAAGCCGAAGATCATGCTTTTCGACGAGCCGACATCCTCCCTCGACCCGGAACTGACCGGCGAAGTGCTGAACGTCATGCGCGATCTCGCCGCCGAGGGAATGACGATGGTCGTCGTGTCGCACGAGATCGGGTTTGCGGCCACCGTCGGGCAGCAGATAGCGTTCCTCGACCATGGCAGAATTGTCTTCACAGGCCCCCCGCAGGAGGTCTTCAGGAAGCCGCGCAATGCGCGGCTTGAGCAGTTCCTCGACACCTATCTTGACCGCGGAGCGTCGATGTTGCTGTGAAGGCGCCGAGCCTGCGCGCACTCATCTGATGTCATCTACGTGAACGCGCACCCAACGGCTCCATGCCAGCAGGCAGTAAACCGACGATATCGCCGACATCGCACGGTCGCTGGCAAGGCGCGGCGACAGCATAGCCTGACCGGATGCCAGGGACGGTCGGTGCCGGGCGCGATATCTTGGGTAGCACGCCAAGGCGCCGATCGCGTGATGTTTGCCGCCTGAACCTGTCGATCCGCTTGAAACCGCGTCCCCGCGTCCTGCTTCGGCTTGGGGTCCTGCCAGGCTCGCACTGGCCGCAACGGCGTTGCCGTCCTCCACTGGCGTTTCGGCCCTTCGGGTGCCGGCCAGCGCTTGAAGCCCGGCTGTTGGACCGCCGTAGCAGGTCGCGATGGTCGCGACTGCAAGCGGAGGTTCCAACATGACAAGGCAGCAAACCAGCCAACGATCCGACATCCACGGCCGCATCACCGACAAGATCATTGCCGCTCTCGAACAGGGTGTCCGTCCCTGGATCCAACCCTGGCATAACGCATATCCGTCCGATCCGGTCTCACGACCGCTACGCTTCAATGGCGCACCCTATTCCGGGATCAACGTCATTCTCCTCTGGTCGGAGGCAATCGCCCGCGGCTTCTCGTCCTCGACCTGGATGACATTCCGCCAGGCGCTCGAACTTGGCGGCGGGGTTCGCAAGGGCGAAAGCGGAACGACGGTCGTCTTTGCCAGCTCGATCATCCGTAGCGAAACCGCTGATGGCGGCGATGACGTCGAGCGCTCCATCCCCTTCATGAAAGCCTACACCGTCTTCAATGCCGATCAGATCGATGGCCTCGATGCCCGGGTCCAACCAACAGCAAGCCTGTCGGACCCATTCGACCGCATCGGTGAGGCCGGTCGCTTCTTTGCCAACACCGGCGCCATGATCCGTCATGGCGGTTCGTCCGCCTATTATGCCGCAGCCCACGACTATATTCAGATGCCGCACTGCGAAGCCTTCCGGGACGACGTCTGTTACTTTGCCATCCTCAGTCACGAGATGACGCACTGGACATCGGCAAAGGGACGGCTCGATCGGGATCTCAGCCGCTATGGGACGGATCGCAGTGAGCGCGCCCGGGAAGAACTGATTGCCGAACTGGGCAGCGCATTCCTGTGCGCCGATCTTGGAATCGTTCCGGAACTTGAACCGCGTCCCGATCATGCAAGCTATATCGATAGCTGGCTGACCTTATGCTCACCTCATCATAATGTCAGTTATCCGCAGCAGCCCATAATGTGAAGGAATGCGACCAGATTGGCTGAAGGCCAGGGTTTCTGACCACATTCCTCCGCATTATTTCAGAGCGTGTCGAGCCAGGCGAGAACGCTCGCATCG
>NZ_JACUZZ010000047.1:0-22701 GCF_014851595.1 Rhizobium sp. RHZ01 | reverse complement strand
TTCGGATAGTGTTTCGGTCGACGTTCGCCAACTGACTTCTGTCGATGTTGAGCTTGCTGCGGTCGACGTTCTTCCAGTCGACGTCGTTCCACTTAACCTTGCCGTTGAAATTGCGGTTGTTGAAACAGTTGTTGCAATCGACGTCGATGTCGCCGCCCCAGTTGCCGCCCCAAACGCCCCAGTTGTCCCAGTTGACCGCAGCCGCCCAGGCAACGCCCGTCACGGCTGCGGCGAAGAAGGCAGCACCGGGATACCAATAGTTCGAATAGGGCTGGTCGTAGTAGCTAATAGGCTCGTAGGCGTAGCCCGGGTCGTAGAGCATCTCCGGCGGATATTTCGGGATGTAGACTTTCTCGGGGTCGGTCGGCCGGATGACAACGTTGTCGCCCTCGTTGACGATCGTGATCTTGTCGTCCGTCTTGATCGCGCCCTTGGCCACCGCTTGGTCGCGCAGCTGTTGAATGGCCACAAGGACGTCCTTCTGCTGATAGGTGATCGCCTGTCCGAGCGTCTGTGTCCATTCCAGGTCGTCGTTCATCATCTTGACGACCTCAGGATAGTTGAGAAGAGAGATGATACTGCCATCCCAAGTCTCCTTGGGCTTAAGCTTGTCATCAGTCTTCTTCGTTTCAAGGAACCGGTTCGCCTCGACGATCTGCAGCGGAAACAGCGAGCTAGCCGTGATCAGTGCCACGAGGTCATCCGGATAAAGTGCGATGCGCGCGACAAGCGTCTCGAGTTCGTCCTCCGTCAAGGCCTGAGGCGTCGCTGCTGTTTCGGCGGTACTCGGTGCCGGCGCGGCGGCTGAAGCAGAAGCGGGTGCGGGCGCTGGCTGCTGCGCGTAGGCAGTCGGTAGCTCTGTCGGAATGACGAGCCAGGACACCGCCGCCAGCCAAGTTGCACACCAAGCAAGAAACCTTGTCATGATCGCACCTTTTCTTTCTTTGGTGGAAGACGGATCATCGTCTCCACCGGACGTCTGGGCAACCTCGCTTGCACCCGCAGAAAATGCAGCCGCCGGTCGAGCGAAAAATACTTGTGGATGCGGAGGCCCCTCGCAACGCCATGAAGACAGGCTAGCAGCAATCAGCCCCGGCCGCACGTACGTTACGGTAAATTACGGAAACTGATCTGGTTCTTGCCATGGAATTGTCCGACACGCGATGAAGTGATGGGCCCGTCGACCTGAGGCCCTCCCGTTCAAAGTCGTGCAACCAACAAGCATAATCGCGAGGGCGGAGCTTGGCTTCGCAGGTTGATTGTCCGAGCGCTTATAATGGGAGCATTACCTCGCTCACTTATTAAGTGAGAGATCCTGTCCGGTGATTTATCGAGCCATTTCTATGGCAAGACGGTCTCCGTGGCTGAGGTGGCTCGCCCTGCACGGGTCTTCCAAGGGTTGCGCGTAGGCCGAGCCGATCATCACAAACTGAAGAATGCGATTACGTCGGGGCGGACCGCCTGGAGGCAGCTGCGCCTCTATTCATATTTCCTACGCAAGCTCACGTTCACCGGGTCTGGGCCTCACCTAAATTCCAATGGCATAGTGCGTCGTCTATCTCTGCGCCGTCGTCTATTGGTTCATTCGTTGCGTGCCTTCATGGTGATCACGATAGAGACGGCTAATAGAGGCGGTCGAGGAGGCCCTTGCCCGGTATGGCAAGCCCGACATATTCAATACCGACCAAGGATCGTATTTCACGTCCGTCGACTTCACGGCGGTGTTGAAGAAGGGTGGGTTGGATGGATGGGAGGGGGCGTATGGCGGGACGACGTCCTTGTCGAGCGGCTCTGGCGGTCGATCAATTAGGAGGAGGTTTATCTTCGGGCCTTCAAAATTGTGTCCGAGGCCCGCGCTGGGATCGGCCGTTATTGGACCTTTTACAATACCCACTGACGCGCATGAAGGCGGCCGCATAATCGAGGCGTAACCACTTAACGAAACGCCGTGAACTGTTCAGACAAAGCGAGCCAGCTCTGTGATGGGGGTACTCTTCCACGAGCCGTTTGGCTCTGGTTCAAGCGCGCCAGACCTTGACCAGCTCGCCATCCAGGACGCGGAGACTATTCTGCGCGAATGAGGATATCCAAACCCGAATGACCTGATCAAATCGACCCTGCAGCACAGACCGAAACCAACGAGAAGTCGACTTAGCCGCGGAGATGAATGAAGTCATGAAGCGCATTCTAATTATCGTCGCTTTTCTCGCGATCCTCACAGGAGGCGGGGCGTATTGGTATCTCCATGACCGCAACGGCTCCGGGGGAGTTGTTCTCTATGGAAACATCGATTTCAGGCAGGTCGATCTCGCCTTCAACGGGAGCGAGCGGGTCGCGGAGGTGCTCGTCGAGGAGGGGGATCGGGTAAAAAAGGATCAGGTGCTCGGGAGGCTGGATACCAGCAGGCTCGCTCCCCAAGCGGCGCAAGCGGAGGCGCAAGCGGCAAGCCAGCGCGCCAACCTTGCCCGGCTAAAGAACGGCAGTCGCCCGGAGGACATCGCCCAGGCGCGCGCCAATCTCGGATCGGCGAAGGTTGAGGCGGCGAACGCGAGGGCGCAGTATGAGCGCCAAGGCTCCCTTGCTCTGCGAGCCGTCGCCAGCCAGCGCTCGCTTGAGATGGCGGAATCGGAATCGAAGCAGGCCGATGCCAAGGTGGAGGTTAATCAGAAGGCATTGGATCTGCTTGTGATCGGTCCCCGGATCGAGGACATCGAAGAAGCAGAGGCGCAGCTTCGCGCGGCGGATGCCAACGTTGCCCTGCTGCATCAGCAGCTCGCGGAAGCCAATTTGGTAGCCCCAGTCGAAGCGATCGTACGATCCCGGCTAATCGAGCCGGGGGAAATGGCTTCGCCGACGCGGACAGCGTTCTCGCTCGCCACAGTCAATCCTAAATGGGTTCGCGCCTATGTCTCCGAGACGCAAATCGGGCTACTGCGCCCTGGGATGAAGGCAACCATCAGCGTCGATTCCTTTCCGGGACGGCCGATACCGGGATGGATCGGTTTCATCTCCTCGGTCTCCGAGTTCACACCGAAAACAGTACAGACGGAGGAGCTCCGAAGCAGCCTGGTCTACGAGGTGCGAGTCTTTGTCGAGGATCCAGATAACGTCCTAAGGCTTGGAATGCCGGCAACCGTGAGACCGGATCTCGGTAGCGACGTCGCAGCGACCGCGCAGAAATAGGGTGAAAGCCATGAACGCCCAACAGACAGCCCTGGTCGCCAAGGACGTTCGCAAGACCTTCAAGCGCGACGCCGGTAAGCCCGTCGATGCCCTTGCTGGCATCTCGCTTGAAGTGGCTCGCGGAACGCTGACGGCCCTGGTCGGCCCGGATGGCGCCGGCAAGACCACGCTATTGCGACTGGCCGCCGGCCTGGTCGCACCAGACGCCGGCAGCATCGAAGTCATCGGTATCGACGTCGCCCGTTCGCCGCAACAGGTCCAGGACAGGATTAGCTACATGCCTCAGCGCTTCGGTCTTTACGAGGACTTGAGCGTCCAGGAAAACCTCGATCTCTATGCCGATCTGCACGGGATAGAACAGGAGCAGAGGAACAACATCTACCCGCGTCTGTTCGAGATGACACAGCTCGGGCGGTTCAAGGAAAGGCCGGCGGGCAAGCTCTCGGGAGGCATGAAGCAGAAGCTCGGGCTTGCCTGTACGCTCGTCCGCTCGCCACAACTGCTGCTCCTCGACGAACCGACCGTCGGCGTCGATCCGCTCTCCCGCCGCGAGCTTTGGGAGATCGTCCACAAGCTCATCGTGGAAGACGAGCTCTCTGTGATCGTGTCGACATCCTATCTGGACGAGGCTGAGCGCTGCGAACACGCCGTGCTGATGCATGCGGGACAAGTTCTCGCCAAGGGGCGGCCAGCGGACATTACAGAAAAGGCAAAAGGAAATTGCTTTTTGATGAGGGACGCAAAGGGCATGCCGGCGCGATCACTCCAAGCCCGGCTGTTTTCACTTCCCGGCGTCGTTGATGCAGTTCCGGAAGCTGGACGCGTCCGCGTGGTGCGCAAATCTGCAGAGCATGAACGACCGCTCGAGGTGGAGGGTACAAAGCTTGAGATCGAGGCGGTAAAACCTCGCTTCGAGGACGCCTTCATGATGCTTTTCAATGAGGCCACAGGCGACGAACGACGCGAGAGCCGGACAGAAAGCTCGAGCCAACATCCGGCCTCTGCTGAGACAATCGTAGAGGTGCGGGACCTTGTCCGCACCTTTGGCGACTTTACCGCTGTGGACCATGTCAGCTTCGGCGTGAAGCGTGGCGAGGTCTACGGCCTACTGGGACCGAACGGGGCCGGCAAGAGCACGACATTCAAGATGCTCTGCGGCCTTTTGCCGGCAAGCAGCGGCACGCTGCAGGTAGCAGGGGCGAACCTATTGACTGCGGGGGCAAAAGCACGCCAGCGGCTCGGCTATGTTGCACAGAAGTTCTCCCTCTACGCCCAACTCACTGTCGATGAGAACCTGGAATTCTTTTCCAGCGCGTATGGGCTGCGGGGACGCGCCAAGCGCGACAGGATCAATACCCTGAAGGAGCAGTTCGAACTTGGACAATTCTCTGGCCTTCCGAGCGGACAGTTGCCCGGCGGTTTCAAGCAGCGGCTCGCACTTGCGGCAGCACTGTTGCACGAACCCGACATCCTGTTCCTCGACGAGGCGACTAGCGGGGCCGACCCGCTGGCGAGGCGGCAGTTCTGGGGGCGGATCACTGCACTCTCAGAACAGGGCGTCACCGTCATCGTGACGACCCATTTCATGGAGGAGGCCGAGTACTGCGATCGGATCATCATTCTGGACGCAGGCAAGAACCTTGCAGAAGGCACCCCCCTCGAAATCAGGACACACGCAAAGAGCACGGAAAACGACGCCCCGACCATGGAGCAAGCATTCATCGCGATCGTTGAGAAAGAGCGGCAGAAGTCCAAGGAGAGCACCTCATGAGCGATCAGGGACGAAGTGGCCTGACCTCGGCACTCAGGCGTATACGCGCGCTGGTGCGCAAGGAAGCCTGGCAGCTCCTGCGTGACCCTAGCAGCATCGCGATCGGCATCATCATGCCGGTCGCTCTTCTCGTGCTTTTCGGCTACGGCATCAACCTGGACATCAAGAACGTCCCCGTGGCCATCGTCATCGAAGACGATTCTGGCGCGGCGCGCGGCATGGCATCAAGTTTCGAGCTCTCGGACTATTTCTCCGCCCGAAGAGTCAAGACCATGGTGGAGGCCGAGCAAATGCTGATGTCAGACGATATCAGAGCGATCGTCCGCATTCCCAGAGATTTCGCGCGATCGATCCAGCTCAGCACTGCGGAAGTCCAGTTAATCGTCAACGGGGCGGATTCCAATACGGCGCGGATCTCGCTCGGTTATGCGCAGGGTGCGGTTGGGGTCTGGGCAGCGAAGGAGGCGGCCCGAAACGGTGGCACGGTTTCAGGCATCACGATTGTTAGCCGGCTCTGGTTCAACGAAGCCAACGACAGCACCTATTTCCTCGTACCAGGTCTCATCGTGCTGGTGATGACGCTGATCGGCGCGCTGCTTACCGCTCTTGTCATGGCGCGGGAGTGGGAGCGCGGGACCTTCGAAGCACTGTTCGTCACCCCGGTTCGTTCAGTGGAAATCCTGCTCGGAAAGACGATCCCCTATTTCCTGCTTGGACTGGCGGGGCTGGCGCTCTGCGTCGTCGGCAGCAAGCTTTTGTTCGGGGTCCCGTTTCGTGGCTCGCTGGTCATCCTCACTATCGTATCGATGCTCTATCTTCTCGTCGCGCTCGGCCTCGGGCTGGTCATCTCATCGGCGACCAAGAGCCAATTCGTCGCGAGCCAGGTCACCCTGTTTGCGACCTTTCTTCCAGCCATGATGTTATCGGGCTTCATGTACGATCCCCGCAGTATGCCGTTCGCTGTCCAGATCATCACCTACATATTCCCCGCACGCTACTTCGTGACGCTCCTCCAGACTTTGTTCCTCGCCGGCAACATCTGGGGGGTCATCCTGCCAAACGCCGCTGTACTCGCCGCCATGGCGGCAGTGCTGCTTGGGCTCTCGGTGAGGCTTACCCGAAAGAGGATCGCATGATGCTGGCGTCGTTGTTTCGAATCCTGACAATCATCCGTAAGGAACTCCTTGTCATGCTGAAGGATCCGAAGAGCCGCGCAAGCGTGCTGCTGCCGCCAATCTTCCAGTGCCTCATCTTCGGTTATGCCGCTAGCTACGATCTCAATACCGTCCCCTATGCGCTGGTCGATCAGGATCACAGCGCGACATCGAGGGCCCTTGTCGCCAAACTGGAAGGTTCCGGGGTGTTCCAGCGGCAAGCGACGCTGACCCAGACAGCCCAGGCGGCCGCGTTGCTGGACACGAAGCAGGTGGTCCTCATCGTCGTCATCGGACAGGACTTCGAACGAAAGCTTGAGAGCGGCGCCTCGTCGATCGTCCAAGTGGTTGCCGACGGACGTAACTCGAACACAAGCGGCGTCGCCCAGGGTTATGCAAATACGATCATAGGAGACTTCTCAAGCAACTGGCTTGCCCAAAGGCGTTCTCCAGGCGCGATCCAAGTCACGACCCGAGCGTGGTTCAACCCGCAACTCGAAACCCGGTGGACGATGGTACCGTCGCTCATCGGAACCATAACTATGATGATGACGATGTTGCTGACGGCGATGTCGGTCGCGCGCGAGCGTGAGGAGGGAACCTTCGACCAGCTCCTCGTTGCTCCGTTTACACCGACCGAGATCATGATCGGCAAGGCCGTGCCTTCGATGATTGTCGGCATCGTCCAGGCCTCTGTAATCCTGTTGGTCGCGCTGTTCTGGTTTCGGATTCCCTTCGCGGGATCGTTCGCTACCCTCTACCTGGGACTTGCGCTATTTCTGGCGGCCGCCATCGGATTTGGACTGTTCCTGTCGTCGTTGGCGGGAAACATGCAGCAGGCGATGGTTTTGTGTTTCATCTTCCTCATGCCTTTCATGCTGCTCTCGGGATTGATGTCGCCGACGGACAACATGCCAGAGGTTTTGCAATACGCGACCGTGATAAATCCCTTGAAATACGCGATATCGATCACCCGACGCGTCTACCTCGAGGGCGCGCATGTCAGGGAGATGATGCCCGACATGTTAGCGCTCGTTGCCATCGCCGCCGTCACCATGCCTGTCTCGGCATGGATGTTCAGGCGCCGATTGAACTAGGGTCTGATGCGTCTGATGGCCGTGTGGCGGCGGCAAGCCAAAGTACCAGATACTGATCCATTCGGACCAAGGCTCTCACCAGCATGGACTGGGCCTCGTTCCTGAAGCACCATAACCTGGTCCACGCGATGAGCCGTCGAGGCAATTGTCACGACACCGCAGTCGCGGAAAGCTTCTTCAATCTTCTGAAGCGCGAACGGACATGCCGCAGGCTCTACCTTTCACGCGATGAGGCCCGCCAGGATGTGTTCGATTACATTGAGATGTTCTCCCCTCCGAAACGCAAGCACGTCAGAAACGGGATGCTGTCGCCCGTCGAGTTCGAGAAGCAGCAGAAAATCTCTCCCGAGGGTGTCTACGAAACCCGGGGCGGGGCCAAATCACGCCGCTAAGCGCCCATGAGACGCTGCGGCCGAGATCAAATCTAAAGCAGGTCGATGTTGATTGCCTTCGGACCCTTTCCCATGCGATCGGGCTCGGTGTCGAAAGAGACCTTTTGACCCTCGCGTAGCGTTTGAATGCCGGATGCTTGTAGCGCCGAAATATGTACGAACACGTCCTTGGCGCCGCCGTCGGGGCTGATGAACCCAAAGCCTTTGTCACCATTAAAGAATTTTACTATGCCTGTAGCCATTTCTTCCCCCAACGTGAGCTTGATACAATGCAGAAAAAAGACGGTTCTGCAAGCCGGTTAGAACGCCGATGGTGAAGTGCGGCACCTGTCTGTGGATCGGAGGCTAGCACTCGTCCTCGATCTGTCGGAACGCGTCCCCGTCGGGACCGGTTGTCCAAATAACGCACGGCCTATTGTCTGCGGTCGTGGCACTTCCCGCCGGCCATGAGGTGCGCCATTTGGCGTTTATGGTACGAAATATTCCAATGGCGCAGCTTTGGCACATTGCGATGCCGGGAGCGGAGGCGGTCCACCACATCAGGTCAGGTCTCCTAACGCATTATATGGCGGGTGTAGAAATTGGCCCGCTTGACAGCAAGCTCCTCACAAACGGAAGTTGCTGCGATTGTAGATATGCACGAAGCCCATTTTCTCTAAATTGGAGTTCGAAATGTTAGGCTTTTCGGCCGACGGCACTTCGGTCTCGACTACGAAAGTCGACACTCCATGGTCAGCGCCTTCTTGTAGGCGAGCTTGAATCAAAGCTTTCTGGGCACCGCGGTTTCGAAAGCTAGGCACGGTCGTTCCTCCGCCGAGCCAGGCATAAGATCCTGAAGCGAACATAGCTCCCGTTCCCACAGGTGTCTCCCCGTCTAACGCGTAGAAACACGACCATCCGTCTCTTCCAACGATTGCGGCCCACAGAACGGTAAGGCTTTCCGGAAAACCAAACCCGGCACACATCATGGCGCCGAATACCTCGGCTTCATCGAGTCGAACTTTTCGTGTTTTCACGGCGCTCGGCGAAGGAAGAGAGACAGTGTCGGTGGTTTGCCTCAGCTTTGCCCACCCAGGACCATAAGGAAGCAGCCCTTTCGACTGGATCCAATGTCTCAGTTCGTTAGATGCAGCGTCGACGTTAAGCTGTAAAAAACGATTCCCCGGCCTCTTTTTCATCCAGTCGTAGGCTTCATCGAGATCTTCACTTGTCGTCAGGCCGAGGATGCGGTTGAGGCCAATTGCAGGCGCGCGTGGAAGCGAAATCGTGCATCCGCCATTGATGGGAACACATTCGAACTGTTCCTTGCCCCGCAATCGGCCATGGGCGGCCTCATATAGATCAATGAAAGCCTTAGCCTCAATGGCGTCTTCTACTGTAGGGCAGGGGTGATCGAAAGAACAAGGATCCAAGGGAGCACTCCTAAGGCGGAAACTTCGCCGAAAGCCGATAACGGGAGTATTGGATTAGACACAGAACAATCGCGGCAGCGACTTCCCGTACATTTGTCAGAGCGGAATGTTGGTGATAGCATTTTGCGCAGATGAATACCGCCTTAAGTGATTTGTCAGTAAACCAAATGATCTTCCAATACGGCCAAGATCTGAGATGAGACGTGGTGCATGTCATCTCACCAGCATGCGGCGCAACCATGTCTCCATAGACCTTCATAATTGGCTAAGCGGTGTAACGTCTAACTCTTTCATCATACGAGGGTGTCGAACGCCGGTGGATCGCAAACTTTGTTGAAACAAACCGCTTACAAATTTGGCAATTTCCGGCTGATCCCAGAGGCCCAAGCTCTCCTGTATAACGGGCAGCCCGTCGGACTTGGCGGGCGAGGTTTTGATATTCTTACCCTGCTTGTGACGCGGGCTGGCGAGGTAGTGAGCAAAGCAGATCTGTTCGCACACGTATGGCCAGACTATATCGTTCACGACCACAATCTGAAGGTCAATGTCGGCAATCTTCGACGTTCGCTGGCCGAACTCGATCCTGCCACCGAGTACATTGCCACGATCCCGGGGCGGGGCTACAAGTTCGTTGCCGCTTTGGAAAGCGACCACCCGGCGCCAGCGCGGCAAGTCGCGCCAACCAAAAGTCACCATATCGCTCCACCCCGAGTTCGGCAGCTTCTCGGCCGCGACGACGCAATCCGACAAATCTCCGAAAAGCTCGATCAACCCGGTTATGTCACCATCGTTGGGCCGGGTGGAGCCGGAAAAACATCACTTGCGGTCACGGTTGCTCAGCAATCCTGCCTGGCAGGCGAGGCTATTGCCTTTGCGGATCTCTCGGCGCTCAGCGACCCGCGATTTGTGGTGCCAGCGATCGCTTCCGCTCTCGGCGTCTCGCTTGGATTTGATGACCCGATCGCAGGGGTGATCGACGTCCTTCGTGGTAACCCGCTGCTTCTGATCATTGACAATTGTGAGCACGTCATCGCAATGGCCGCGACGATCGTCGAGCGGATATCAGCAGATGTTCCTTCTGCCCGGATCATTGCGACCAGCCGCGAGCCGCTCCGGACGCGGCACGAGCAAATCCACTTCCTCTCCGGTCTCGCTTATCCGCACCAGACGACGGCGCTTTCCCCCATGGACGCCCTGCAGTTTCCCGCAATCCAGCTGTTCATTTCAAAGGCGTGCGGTTCCGTAGATGCTGCGCCTTCCGGCGATTATGTCCGGAGCGTCGTCTCGATCTGCACACGTCTGGATGGGCTGGCACTCGCCATCGAACTGGCTGCTGGCACAGCCAGCGTTCTTGCACCCTCCGCGCTCGATGACCTCTTCAGGGATGGCTTTGATACAATGAATCGGGGAGCAAGGGATGCGCCATTGCGCCACCAATCCCTGGAGGCAACCCTCGACTGGAGCTATCGGCTTCTTCCTGACCGCGAGGCTGTCCTGCTCGGCCTGCTTTCGGTATTTTCCGGCCGTTTCAACGCTGACGATGTGGAGGCCCTGTATTCCGCCGGCGCCCTCGAGCCAATGACTGGGCGGGATGCACTGTCGCAGCTTGTGGCAAAATCGCTTGTTTCCGCGGAATATGATGGCTCCACTATGTACTATAGGCTTGCCGAAAGCACTGGCACCTATGCCGCGCGGCGTCTTTTAGGTTCTCCCTATAGAGAGAATGCAAGACGCCAATTTGCCGTTCGAACAAGGGACAAGCTGCAGATCGCCGAACGGGAATGGTCTTCGCAGACGTCTCGTGAATGGCTCGGGAAATATCGGAGGCAGATCGACGATGTGCGTGCCGCGATCGGCTGGGCGTTCGATCCTGCGGGCGACGCCGCATTGGGTGTCGAACTGGTGGTCGCTGCATTGCCGCTTTGGCAAGAGCTTTCCGCGTTCAGAGAGATGCTAGAGGCCATCGATCTTGCAAGCTCGAACAGCACTGCCCTGGTAGGGCTTGCACCGTTGGGGCGAACAAAGCTGTCCACCGCACGGGCCTGGGCCATGACACTTGCGCGCCACATGCACCCGCAAACCGACGACGCTTGGCGCGAAAGCATCTTTCATGCGAACGGTTCCCGCGATGCCGAGTTTCAAATGCGCGCGGTCTGCGGACAAGCCGTCTTTCTGGCCTATTCCGGCCGCCCGCGCACGGCGCTACGCAGCATGAACGATTTTGCAGTAGCAAAGGGCTTGGACTGGGCGACCGCGCCAGACGGGAAGCGACTGTTGGCGCATATCCAGATCTACGCAGGTGAACTGAATTCGGCATCGGCCCATCTGGAAGCGTTGATGAATGATTGGGGTCACGTGAAGGAAGGTTATGGACTCTCCCGGTTCCAGGTCGACTTGCCGGCCGGCATACGCCTATCTCTGGCGCTTGTGTCCTGGTTACAGGGTGACTCTGATCGTGCCTCCGATCTAGCCAGTCGTGCCATCGATCGTGCCGTCGATCTTGATCACATGATATCCCTCGGCAATGCGGTCTCGCTGGCGGCGTTGCCGATTGCTTTCGTGGACGGCAATCTCGAAACTGCTTCGCAGCTTCAGCTGCAGCTGGCCGACGTCAGCCGCCGTGAAAGCGTCGGCATTTACGAGGGGACAGCCACGTTTTTCGCCGGTGCGATCCAGTCGGCTCGAGGTGACAAAGCAGGTTTCACCTTGATGCAGGACAGCATCACTGGCTTGCTGCGGGGAAGCTGGCGCGCTCGAGTCCCGTTCTACCGCAGCTTGTTGGCGGAGGCCTATATAGCCGCTGGCGAGATGCAATTGGCCGAAAACAGCCTGCGCGCCGTACTTGGCGAAATCGGGATACGTGAGGAACGCTGGTGGCATCCGGACCTCTGGCGCGTTGCGGGAATGATCGAAGCCGGACACGCTCGTCCACACCAGGCGATGCGCTATTTCCAGAAGTCCTTGGATAGTGCGGTTGCCATGGGTGCAGGCGCTGCGACCAAACGGACCCGCCTTGCCATGGCTGCGGTGGATAGGCGCTAACCTTGGCGCGTCACTCTTTTCTCCGCACGTCAACCCGCTCGCGAAGCGACGCATTTGCCTGCTCCAGCTGAGTAATCTTGTCGATTAGATGTTGTGAGGCCGCGAGAAATTCGGCTTCCGTATATCGTGGCTCGATGTGCTGCGGACAATTCCAGTCGAACGCCTCAAGCTTGAGCTTGAAAATTCGTTCGGCCTTGGCTCCATAATCACGGTCGGTGATGCTCGCCGTGAACACTGGATCTACGTCGAGCGCCAGCTTTTCGGCGCGGGCATAAATCTTCAGGCGCGTACGGGCGGGATAGTCCATCAGGAACAGGCATGTCCGGTCATTCTCTGCCAGATTGCCGGTGCTGATATACTGGCGATTGCCGCGGTAATCGACGAAGGCAAGCGTGCGATCGTCAAGCACCTTAAGAAAGCCTTTAGGTCCGCCGCGATGCTGGACATAAGGCCAGCCAGTCTCCGAAACCGATGCCATGTAGAAGCTGTCGCGCTGCGCGATGAATGCGGTTTCTCTCATAGAAAATCGGTCGAATTCGCGGTGTCCCTTGAAGTCGGACCATAGACGATCCGCTCCCATTTCCGCTTGCGCCCTGCGAACTGAAGGAGTGATTGCGATATCCATAAAACCATAGGTCATATCAGTGAACCCTCATTGTATTGTCAGTTCGCAATGCGTGGGATGCATACGGTGCTAGATTGCCTCCTTCGCGGCCTGCTGCGCGCGTGCATGGCTCTCTGCCACAGCAGCATAATTTGGCGCGACGAGTCCATAGAGTTTGCCGAGTTCTGCAGCTTCGGGACGTGCCCAAGTCCGGTGAAGCTCGGACAGCAATGCGTTGGTCGATGTCGGCTTGACGCCGCCCTGCACAAACCGGGCAAGTGAAATGCGCGATGCCATTTCGCTAGGATCACCCGACGCATCAAGGACCGCATAGACGTCATAGCCGGCAGCACGGGCGTCGAGCGCCGGAAACATCACGCAGACACTGGTCCAGACGCCTGCCATTATGAGAGTGTTTCGACCGGTCGCGCGAACCGTTGCGACGAAATCGTCATTGTCCCATGCGTTCACTTCCCCCTTGCGCGGCACATAGACTGCATGCGGGGCCAGTTCGTGGATCTCGGGCATCAGCGGACCATTGGTGCCGGCAGGTTCCGAGGCCGTGGTAATGACAGGGATATTCAGGAGCGTGGCGAGCCTGGAGACCATCTCCACATTCCGGCGCAGGTCAGAAATCGAGATGTCCTTAACTGTCTGGAACAGCCCTGACTGGTGATCGAGAAGCAGGATCAGGGCGTCGCAGGGATCGATGAGGGCTGCGCCGCCACCGGTCGGAAGCACGCTCGGCTTGGATTTGCTATTGTACATGGCTGTTTTCCTTCTTTGGGGTTGAGTTACTGGGGCAGATTTCGGGTGAGGAAGTCGCGTATAACGGGGATCATCTCGTCCGCCTTGTCCTCAAGGGCGAAATGTCTGGTGTCGAAGAAATGAAGTTCGGCGTCGGGAACGTCGCGGAGATAGGCGCGCGCGCGCCGTCGGGCAGGAAGATGGGATCGTTCTTTCCCCACAGGATCAGCGTCGGAGGCCGATGTTCGCGCACCGGGTGGCGAGCCGTAGGGGTGCTGAGCGACAAGCACTTCGAACCCGCGGCAAACAAGTTCGCTATGGACTTGTTGCCACCCGGAGCCATCAACAAAGGCGCCATGTACGAGGACGATCGAGAGGGATGGCTCCCCAGCTGCCTGGGCGCCCGAAACGGGATTGGTCATGATCTTTCCTTTAGGGGGGCGCGGAGCAACTGGCCCCCCGGAATGAATTAGCTATTTGACTAGTTGCAAACCTTGCGGTCCAGGAAGTCGCGAATGAGCGGCGCCATCACGTCGAGCTTGTCCTCAAGGGCGAAATGGCCACTGTCGAGGATGTGCATCTCGGCGTTCGGAAGATCGCGAAGATAGGGATGGGCACCGGACTCAGGGAAGATCTTGTCGTTCTTGCCCCACACGATCAGCGTCGGCGGTTGGCGGTCGCGGAAGAACGCCTGGAATTGCGGATAAAGTGGTACGTTGCTGCCGTAGTCACCCAAGAGGTCTAGCTGGATATCCTTATTGCCCGGCCGATCGAGCAATGCCTGATCAACGACCCAATTGTCGGGGCTGATATGCGCCACATCGCCCATGCCGTCGGTATACTGGAACTTTGTCGTTTCGAGCGTTACCAGGCCGGCGAGTGCTTCCCGACGCGCCGGCGTCTTCTCGGCCCAATAGGCCTTGATCGGGTCCCAGAATGCGGCGAGGCCTTCGGTATAGGCATTGCCGTTCTGCACGATCAGTGTTTCGACCCGCTCCGGATGTTTCAGCGCCAGGCGGTAGCCGATCGGTGCACCGTAATCCATGACGTACATGCTGTAGCGATCGACGCCGACCTGTTCGGTTAGCTTGTCGACAATGTTGGTCAGGTTCGCGAATGTGTAGGAGAACTTAGTGTGATCGGGTGCGTCGCTCTGGCCATAGCCGGGATAGTCCGGCGCAATCACGCGGTAGCGGTCCGCGAGCAGCGGAATAAGGTTGCGGAACATATGTGATGAGGTCGGAAATCCGTGCAGGAGAAGGAGGACCGGCGCGTCATTGGGGCCGGCTTCGCGGTAGAAGACCTTCACACCGTCGATCGTCGTGCTCTTATATTGAATGACCGGAACAGCCTTTGCGGCGATGACCGCGTTGTTCGGCAGGCACCGAGCTTCAGCCGCCACGGGAGAGATGGCCATGAGAAGTGCGACGGTGGCGAGAAGATGTTTGTTCATAATGTTTCTCCTTTTCCAAAAAGGGTGCCGATCCACATCAGCACCTCTGGAAAAGGATTAGCATCGCCGGTCTTCGGACCCGGGATAAATAAGGGTAAAAAGTTGAACGGTGCGGCACAGCTGACCCGCTCCAAAGCGTTTGCAGGGTGTGCTCTAAACATGAGGTCGGGGCGCCACCGCACGTCCAATCATGTCTAATTTGAGTCTAGCACCTCGATGTGGATCGATTCGCTCGGAGGGTGTCCTTGTCTGAACTTACTAGCGCATCAATTTTGATCTTTACTACAGAACCTCAGCGGAGCCGGGGCTCCATCGGCCCTTGAACGATGGTCGCCGGATCCATTCCCATCAAGACCGTAGGAAGCACACGGCGGACCTCGATTAATAAGGCCTAAGTCACTTTCGCAAGTGGTTGAAATTAGGGTATAAATTATCTCAGAGAGTTTGGCGAGGCGAGTCAGGGTAACAATCTCATCGTCCTCGACGTGTTGGCTATATTGAGCGATGTCTGCGGCAAAGATTGTTGTGAGCTTTCTACCCATACCCACCCCACGTTTTGGATAACATTGGAGTTTTGGCTTTAGGCAATCCCTTCCGGCGCGGTTTCCTGCATCGAGGATGCCGAGGCGAGCATTGTCACCGGGTTGGCGGATACAAACAGAGAAGAATGCGAGTTTATAATCCTCCCCGACGCCAACTTTAGAAGAGGACCATCGATATCAACGACAGTCTCGGTGAACACAAGCTCACCCCATCCTTCTGACGTTCCCTCGATCATCACGAAGCGATAACCCGTCCCGATACCAAACATTTAGAAGTTCCCCAACTTTTCCCGCAGCTTGCCATTTGGGGCAACGATGTCAAGCATCGCAGCGCCGCGTCGCTACAATGCGCGGGTGACTTGAAGCGAGCTTCCTAATCACGTCGGATGCGCCTGGAGGGCTGCATAGGCGGACGATTCCGCTTTCTTCTTCAGCTTGCGCAGAACTGGGGTCTTCTCAGCAGTGTTCTCCTCGTCATCGGGATCGTAGGCGGAGCCGACCTCATCCATCCTGTGTTTTATGGCGAGCGCGTAGATGGTATTCAGGATAATCGGATCCCTTACATGAGGATCGGTAAGCGCCAGAAGCGAGGCCCGCACAATCTTCTTGCTGGTCGCCTTTGGACAACGGTTCAAAACGAAATCGTAAAGCCCCTTGCCGGAAAGACCTTCTGTGGCGCCATCCAAAAGCGCTTCATAGACTCGTTTCCGTTTTTCACCCATGTTTGCCCTCCTCTTGAACGTGATGCGACAACTCCGTCATAAAAACGTCATATGCAATAGACTGCATCGCGCAAAACGTGAGCTCCTTGCGGTCGTTCCGATCCGGAAGGATGGGCGGCGACGGATTCCTGATCAGTCGAGCTTGATCACATCCCTGAACGCGACCGTCCTCACGATCTCTCCATCCTCGTTGGCAATTTCAAAAGCGCGACCGTCAATCTCCTCGGACTGCATCACCAACTCCGCCACCATCTCCCTCGCGGCCTCGTTCGCTTCGTTGATCGCGTCCGATAAGGATGGCAGTTCAACGCCGTCCTCGTCCCGCTCATAGCCATCCATATCCCTGATGTGGAAGAAAAACTTCATCTGCCGCTCCGTCTACATGAGCAACGCAGGCGAGGGCACGACGTTCCAGCGCGACAGTGACGCTTCTGCCTTTGCGGACGTTGGGTCCTTTCGGCGTCGCGGCTGGAGCCGTCGTCATCTCAGTTCTCTCGCGGACGAGGCCCGCAGATCGCTTGGCTTCGACACGCTAGCGACGACCGAACGATTGCGTCTGAGGTGGGCCAGGCTAAGGAGCTTCCGCGGTAGTTGAAAGCCATCATCCTCACAAGATGCAAAGGATTGCAGGCCTTCTTGCCAAGAGTGGTCGCGCTAGCACGCGACCATCAGATGGCACGGACGTTTTCTGCCTTCGACTTCCCAGTCTTGCGGTCTTGGCCGACCTCGTAAGAAACCTTCTGGCCTTCGCGTAGCAACGTGGATCCCTGTACGGCGCTCACGTGCACGAATACATCCTGGCCGCCACCGTCCGGCGTGATGAAGCCGAAGCCCTTGTCTTGATTGAAAAATTTTACAGTCCCGTTCGCCACAGCAGTCTCCGAAGCAGCATGTTGATTGAAGGGGATTCATAACGGTCAGTGGTTCTATCCGCAACGTGTTTTCGGACGTAAGCCAGCCGCCGGAACGGGTTCCCTATCTCCAGAAGCGCTTCGTATCGAGCACGTCTTCGACCGACGTCTGGGCCTTGTCGATCAAAGCCCCCTCGTCGGCGTATGAGACGACCGACTCCCTCGCCGGATGGTCTGCGAGACCGTACTTTGCCACGGCATTCAAATTTAACAATTCGGCCCCATATCTGCGGTTCAAGCAACCGCGAGATATTCATGACCGCCACCGCGCATGCAGGCAATGACAATCAGAACTCGAAGCAGCTGGCGGTTCTTGTCCTCGGCGCGATCGGTGTTGTCTATGGCGACATCGGGACAAGTCCGCTCTACGCCTTTAGGGAAGCTCTCCGGCCATTTGCCCATGACGGCGTTGCGCCGCACGAGGTGATCGGGCTCATCTCGCTGATGATCTGGACTCTCACCATTATCGTCACCTTCAAGTACGTCCTCTTTCTCCTGAGAGCGGATAACGACGGGGAGGGCGGTACACTTTCCCTGCTGGCACTGCTCATGAAGAAGACCAGCCGGCACGCAACCATCTTTTTTTTCGCGGGCATTATCGGGGCGGCGCTCTTCATCGGCGACGCCATGATAACGCCGGCCCTGTCGGTGCTTTCGGCACTGGAGGGGCTTAAACTCGTCACGCCCATCTTTGCGCCGTATGTCCTGCCGATCGCTGTGGCGATCATGCTCCTGTTGTTCCTTATACAGTCAATCGGCACGGCAATCGTCGCCAAATTCTTTGGCCCGATCACGCTGCTGTGGTTCGTCGTCATGGGTATTGCTGGCCTTCTGCACATCGCCGACGATCCGACAATTCTCCTGGCCATCAACCCATACTATGCGTTGGATTTCCTCACCCATGCCGGCTTCGTTGGCCTCGTCATTTTGGGTGCGGTCTTCCTGACGGTCACGGGAGCGGAAGCCCTTTACGCCGACCTCGGGCACTTCGGTCGCAAGCCGATCCAGGTCGCATGGTTCGTCGTGATCTTTCCATCGCTTGCGCTCAACTACCTCGGCCAAGGTGCTCTCGTTTTGAGCCACCCGGCTGCCGCCACCGACCCGTTTTTCCTGATGTTTCCGGAGTGGGCGTTGCTTCCCGCAGTCCTTCTCGCGACCGCTGCGACTATCATCGCGAGCCAGTCCGTGATCACCGGCGCCTTCTCGCTTGCCCGTCAGGCAATTCATCTGGGATTTTTGCCACGGCTGGAGATCTGTTTCACTTCCGCTTCCAACACGGGCCAGATCTACGTTCCCGCCGTCAACGTCGTCCTGCTGATCGGCGTGCTCGCACTGATTACTACCTTCGGATCTTCGGAAGCGCTTGCGACTGCCTACGGAATTTCCGTTACCGGCGCGATGGTCGTAACCACTGTCTTGTCGTTCCAGTTTCTTAGAGTCGTATGGGGCTGGAAGGTGCCGACGGCTCTCCTGGTCCTCTTACCGCTTCTTCTGCTCGAATGCGTGTTCCTAGGGGCCAATCTGCTGAAAATCCACGATGGCGGCTATGTTCCAGTCATGATTGCTGGCGTGTTGATGGTCATGATGTGGACTTGGAGAAAGGGGACAAAATTCGTCCGAGCGAAGGCTGCGAACAATGACGTTCCCCTCGAGCGTTTCCTTGCGTCGCTCGAACGGAGGTCGGATCATGGGCCGGTCCAGGTTCCGGGAACCGCCGTCTTCCTATCAAGCCTGCCCGACATGACGCCCAATGTCCTGCTCCACAATCTGAAGCACAACCGGGTCCTTCACCAGCATAACGTTATTCTCAACGTGAAGACGGCCCCGCGGCCGTATGTCTCAGAGGATGACAGAGTGACCCTCAGGAAGCTTTCAGACCGGTTCACCTCGATCCAGCTGCTCTACGGCTTCATGGAGGACCAAAACATATCCGCCGCCCTGCCGCTCTGCCGCAAGGCTGGCTTCGACTTCGAGATCATGTCGACATCCTTCTACGTCGGCAAGCGCAAGCTCGTCGGCGATCCGAACACCGGCATGCCGCACTGGCAAGACAAACTGTTTATCGCCATGGCGGGCTTTGCCATCGATCCCTCAGACTACTTTCAGCTTCCAAGCAACCGCGTCGTCGAGCTCGGGGAGCAGATGGTGATCTGAGGTCCTTCAATCCACCGATGCAGTTGCGCAAGCTTGTTGCGAAGATGAGGAAGGGGGTCTGGAATTGTTATTGCGGTATCTCAGAGAACGGAGCCGGGATCGCGTTCCGATCAAAGTGCTCCTGTCGCGTGACATGTTCCTGTGTGGGACCGTACTCAATCTGGTGACCACGGGCCTTGCGATCCTGATCGTCCAATCTGGGTATCCAGACTGGCTGGCCGTCGTCGTGTTCTTTCTGCCAATGCCATTCAACACCTTCATCTGGGCCGCGGTCTGGCGCGGAGCCGACCAGATCCCCGTTTTCGCCGCTTGGATCGCCCGGACGTTTGGCACTGGCTAGCTGGATATGACGGTCGTCGTCTGATTTCGCCTCGGCTATTTTTTCGGGAATCTCCATTCGGCCCTGATCGGGTAAAGATACACTCGATCTGGCCGAGCGGGCCGAAATCGGCCGCTAGATGCTGGCCCGGCCAGACCTGAAGAATTTTCGTACACGAGCCAGTTGCGACGATCTCGTTCGGCTCGAGCTGTCGTCCCTTTGCCGCAAGCTCGGCTGCGAGCCAGGTGACGGCATTCAGCGGGTCACCCATCACCGATGTCGCCTTCCCCGAAAAGACGGTATGCTTGAAGAGAAACGTCGTAACGTCGATCCTGGAAACTTCGCTAGGCGGGAAGCGTGGAACAGGATCGCCGCAGATCGTTGCGACATGCAGGCCGAACTCCGCGATCGCCGTAAAGTCGCCAATGAACGTCCGGCGTGTCCTGCGGCCAATGATCCCAATGGCCGGCCGACAGGTAAGAATGGCGTCGCGGGCAGTTCTAATGTCTATCACCTCTCCTGGCTCCGGGTAGGATCGGCGCATGGTGAACACGAACTCACACTGGACTCCTATCGTTTCAGGTGGAAGCCGGAACTCCTTTATCCCTTCAATAAGCGTGGACGAGGGAATTTCAGCGTAGACCGGTGTTGTCAAACCTAGCGTCCGCCGCGACGCGTCGCTCGTACCGACGATTGCATAGCCTTTTCGCTCAAAGCCCAGCGCGTCCTGTGCGATCGCCTGAATGTCGTAAGCCTCCTTTTCGGAGGTGATCAGGTTCAGCGGAAGATCGCAGAGGTCCTCGCGGCGTCGGCTCTTGGCAAGGATGTCGGCAGTGGCGTCCTTAAGTTCGAAATACATCTTCGTGCTCCAATTCCTAAGACTGGCTGTTCTATGAACATGGTCGTTTCGGCGTCAGGGATCCATGCGAACGCGAGCTCGGAGAAATCAAAATCTCATTATGATGACGGCTTCGAGAGCTGCACTTATGCGGCGCTTATAAATCTTCATTTGCTCTCACATGGAATTCAAATCCATTCCGGCCCACTTTTGTCTGGTAGGAGGATCGATCATGTCCTTGAACAGCGAGCTGTCCCAATCTGCAACTGGCGCCGCGAGAACGCCTGACGCCAATGATCTTGGTCTTTCAGATATGCCGCTGGTGCTCCAGTATCTCACTTCCTTGGTCCTGGCGGGGTTGGCAACGGCGGTTGCCGCCGGCTTTGATCGCTACGAAACCATTCCCAACCTTTCGCTAATCTATGTTCTGCCTGTCGTCGTCAGCAGTGTCGCATTTGGTCTTGGCCCGGCGTTGTTTTCAGCGCTTCACGGAGCACTTGCCTACAACTTCTTCTTCACCGAACCCCGGTTCTCGCTTGTGGTAGCGGACACCGCCAATATCTGGGCGATCGTACTGCTCTTCGTCATCGGCTGTATAACCAGCACCCTCGTGTCGTCGAACCGGCGCGACAAGTCGGAACTCAACCGCTTCCGTCTGCAATTGGGAAAACTGAAAGCCTATACGAGGCAGATGATTGCGGCGACTTCCGTGGAGCAGGCGAAGAGTATCACGCGTGCAACGCTTGCGGATGTGCTCCGGAGACCGGTCGCCATCATTTACATCGGTCCAGATGATGAAATGGAGGTCGTAAGTGATTCACGGCTGACTGATTTGGAAATAGATGCGGCGAGAGCGGCATCCGGGTCGAATACGTTGGTGGCGGCGGATGTCTACCCCTTCGATAACTCTCGCTTTGACTTCTGGCCTGTTCCAGCGACCGTGGACCAGACAATCGTGATCGGCGTCGCCTTCGATCCGGGTCGTCGACCGGCGAATGTTGGTGCGTTGATGGAGACGGTTGCGCTGATCCTTGCAGCGACGATTGAACGCTACAAGGAGTAGCTCGGCTGCGCGGTGTGTTCTGGCGCAGTCGCGTCAATGGCTTCGAATCCGCCGTTCGCGGAACCCTCTAATTGTCAAACAGGTCATCGTTAGGGTGCCGAGCCGATGACGCCGTTCACGTTATAGGCGGCGATCATCATGCAGCGCTCGGGGTCGAGTGCGAAGCCGTCGCCATGTCGCCGGCCTCTTATTCGACCACCCACCACACGCACGACCTCACTTGAGCCCTAATCTCTTCCCTTAGGTTTGCGGCCCGAGCGAAGCGGTTTGGGCTTTCCCTCATGCGGACCAATTTCTTTAAACAGGGCTGCAACCCCGACCGAAAGAACAAGTGCGAAAGCCTCTAGGGTGGCCACCGTGACGTTCTCTTCACCCCGTTCAACTCGCCCCACATAGGAACGGTCGATACCTGCCTCCAGTGCGAGCCTTTCCTGCGACAGACCTCGCTCCACGCGAAGGCGCCTCAAATTCCATCCTATGGTCTGCTTCGTGTCCATCAGCGCAGAACACATTTAAACGGCTTGACAATCGACGGACTGTAGGTCCCATATTGGCGATTGTTGGTTTGTATGAGGCGGAGGATTAAAGGTGGAACTGCGCCAACTCACCTATTTCAAAGCGGTGGCCGAGGAACTGCACTTCGGCCGGGCGGCAGCCAGGATGCACATTGCCCAGCCGGCCTTAAGCAATCATGTGATGTCGCTGGAAAGGGAGCTTGGCTGTCCGCTGTTCATCCGCTCGACCAGAAGGGTGGAGCTGACCCGGGCAGGGGAAACCTTCTATGATCGTTGTGTGCGGATCTTAAGCGACATCGACCTGACCACCGAACTGACCCGGGCAGCCGGCGGCAGCCGCATCCGCCAGATCAGGATCGGCAGCATCTACCCGGCCACGATGGGCATGCTGCCAACCTTCCTTGCCAAGATCGCCCGCAAGTATCCCGATGTCCGCATCCATATTGCGTCGGGCAATACCGGCGAGATCATCCGCGGCCTGGAGACCGGCCAGCTCAATTTAGGCTTCATCCGGCCGGTGGAAAACATCGGCTCGTTGCGCTTCGTCTCGCTTGCCCATGAGCGCTACTACCTGGCGGTTGGCCGTGCCAATCCGCTGGCAGCCAAAGAGGAGATCAGCATCGACGATCTGCGCACTCAGAAGATCATCGCCTTTAACCGGCAGAACCTGTCTTTTACATGGGGTAATCGCGGCGCGATCTCCTCAGTGCATTTTTACTAGATGGTACTGGCTGGGTTGGTTGCCCCCGATAAGATGGAAATACGGGCTCACGATTGGAACC
>NZ_JACUZZ010000046.1:0-24191 GCF_014851595.1 Rhizobium sp. RHZ01 | reverse complement strand
CCGGTCCCGCAAGCTCCGCCGCCCACGTTTCTCTTTCTTCTCATCTTCAATTGTCAAATAACAGACCAGATACCCCGGTCGAATTTCCTCGCCTCAAACCAAAAAGTCCAAGGAACCAATCAGCAACTAAGCCAATCTTAAAAGAAACTTGAGAGCGAAGGACTTCGTCGCCAGCAGCGCCGCCGCCCTCGTTCAGTGAGGGGGCTTATAGATGCCCAACCAGATCGCCGTCAAGCAGGACTATTGGAATCTCGAAACAATTCGAACAACTGATTGAACTTACGAGGTAATTTTCTGAATGGCCCCCCGTCGCTCACAGACCTCCGGTCGTAACATCCCGGATCTGTGTTGTGGACGCTCGCCGAGGTCCTTGGATGGAGCCTGGTCCATAGGAACGGTAGCTCCCTCAAGTGGAAACCGGTCGGGCCTGATGATCGAAAACCGCTGCTGACAAACTCTCCTCGGCATTGCCGTAGCCCGTGACAGCGATTTCACGCACCTCGCCCAGTGATCCCCTCTCTCGAGGGAATTTGCGGCGTCAGGTGAGATTCAGGTCAGATCATGGTAACGATCAAGCCATCTATAACGGGAACTTATAAATCCTTTGCAATTCAAGTTTGCGGACGAGAACAACACCGCGATAGGTAGCACGGGCATAAGCGATGCCGTGGGGCAATGCTCAATCATAGATACCAAGGGGGATCCGTGCATATTTCAAATAGACAATGTCATTGGTAGTTTTTTCATTCAGGTAGAATGAGCAACACGCTTCTGCGCTAACGCACATTGCTTCGCAGAGTCCTTCACCAAAACTGGGTAGGTAGAGCCGTTTCTCGGCAATGATGACCTGTGCCCAATCGACAAAAGATTGGACTATTTATGAACATTAAGATGATCCTTGTGAGCACGACCGCGGCCTTGGCTGCCATCTCAAACGCCCAGGCCGCTGACGCCATCGTCGCTGCCGAGCCGGAGGCGGTTGAATACGTTCGCGTTTGCGACGCTTACGGCAGCGGCTACTTCTACATCCCGGGCACCGAAACCTGCCTGAAGATCAGCGGTTACATCCGCTTCCAGGTTAGCGCCGGCCCGAATGCCAGCGCAACCACCGGCAATGGCACCACAGTCGCCAACGACTCTGACTGGGACGCTTACACCCGTGGTCAGGTCCAGTTCACCGCCAAGAGCGACACCGAATACGGCCCGCTCACTGGTGTTATCGTCCTGCAGACGAATGCCGACAACGCCAAGTCGCAGGTGTCCGTGCTCGACTCCGCCTACATCGACATCGCTGGCTTCCGCGCCGGTCTGTTCTACAGCTGGTGGGACGATGGCCTCTCGGGCGATACCGACGACATCGGCAGCAAGGTCACGCTGCACAACTCCATCCGTTATCAGTACGAAGCCGAAAACGTCTACGCCGGCATCAGCGTTGACGAGCTGGAAGATAGCCCGTTCTACAACGGCGAACAGCCGAACAACGTCGGCTTAGCAGTCGGCATCGGCGGCAAGGCTGGGGTATTCAGCTACCAAGTCACAGCTGGTTACGACACCGACAACGAAGCCGGCGCAGTCCGTGCGATGGGTACCGTTGCGATTGGTCCGGGCACCCTTGGCCTCGCAGCTGTCTGGGCGTCCGATCCGGGTGCTTATTACTCCACTTCCGAGTGGGCAATTGCTGCGGAATACGCAATCAAGGCGACCGACAAGCTGAAGATCACTCCAGGCGTTCAATACTACGGCGGGTACCGCGTCGTTAACGCCGCTACCGACGCCGCCTTCTCGGACAACGACGCTTGGAAGGTCGGTGTGACGGTTGACTATCAGATCGCCGACAACCTCTACGCCAAGGCAGCCGTCAACTACCTCGACGGCGACAACATCGACGACGTCACGACGGGCTTCTTCCGCCTCCAGCGGGCATTCTAATTAAAAACGGCGCCGCGCTTCCACCTCTCTCCGTGGTTAAAGTCGGGGGGAAAGGCAGCGCGGCGCGGCACTTGGAAGTCTCTGATCGGGTGGACCTCCGGTCGGATGCCAGGGGTGGCCCGGGTTCCCTGCCGGCCACCCCTTTCATTTTGAGGACGAAGCTATTCGCGCGTGGCGAGAGAACGTCTTTCCAACGCGTCGCCGCCAGCACACGTTCATTGGCTTGTGCGCTGCCTCACCATACACGGCGCCGCAGCGTCTGGACGACGCCTGAGCTGGATCACGAGGTTTGCGCAGACCCGAACGCATTGGCTTTTCTTGGGTTAGCAGTGGCCCGGAGCGCGAAGGTGTGGTCATGCTTCATCGTCACGAAATGTAAACGAGAGTTGTTTTGCTTGAGAGCCTCGATCGTGAGGCGTATTGTCCGCAGCGCTGCCCACTCTCGGGCACTGCTCATCAATCTAGGCCCCACCCTATTGGGGCCTCTTTTTTTCAACTTGCTCGTCGTAACCCGGCGATGCCATCCGGTAAAATACGAAGACCCAGTTCATTGGCGGCCGTGACAATGCGGCCCGGGCGTCATCAACTTGCGCGTAGCATTTGCACCGAGGTCATGAATGTTAGCCTCCGCACCCCCTCAAAGCACGGTCTTTCGTTGCTGCCTCTGCTGGTCGAGTCTCCAGCAAGGGTCGTGAAGCTGGAACACTTCTTGCTCGGTTAATGATGTGTTTACCGTGCGGAGGCGTTTTGCAATGAAGTGGCACAGAAGCGATCATTTCGCTCCCCTGATGCTGGTGATGGGTGGTCGGGAAAAATACAGGCTCGTCGGGTCCCTGAGAGAGGTTGCGGAAGCCCTTATAGGCGAATGGCCATCCGACGACGGAGAAGAGTACATGGAGGCGGTGAAGGTCTGCCTTGACGCAATCCATGGAAAGCTGTCGGCGCAGGAAGCACGCGAAGCACTCATTCGGGCTGCGGACGAAGCGGGAATTCCAGTAATCCGGGCTGTTCACTGAACGCGTCTCAAAGCTGCGCTCGAATACATCTCAAAAAAGTAATGTAGCGATCTCTAGCCTGGACGCCATCTTACGTATAAGTCAGCCGCAGTGGTTAAATGGTGAATTGAAATGCATGATGAAATGGTTTTTGTCGAGCACGCGAAGCTGCTCACTCTCCTCGCAAATGAAAAGCGGCTGCTTATTGCTTCCCATCTTCTCGGCGCCGAACTCAGTGTGAATGAACTCGCAGACAAGGTAGGCCTCTCGCAGTCGGCCCTCTCCCAGCATCTCGCAAGATTTCGTGCCGCAAGGGTAGTCACCACGCGGCGCGAGGCGCAGACAATCTACTACTCGACATCAGACGACAGTATTCGGAGGGTCCTGGAAGCGGTAGGGGAGATCTTTGCGCGGGAGGCCAGTCCGGCTGCCAAGTCAAAATAACTTCTGGATGCCGTACTCTTCTCTCAAAGGCCAACTTGTGGACACGTCGAGCTTTGGACATTCTAGACAAAACGGCAAACGAGAGGACCAACGTGCCCGACGCAAAACACTTATTCGTCACGAATATCTCGGGTGAACGAATGCCTGACCCCGGCCTGTTTACGTGGGATATGAACGCCGACCTCGTGTATGCGGACGGTGCCCTCGCCGAGTTGTTCGGTCTCGATCCCGAGGAAACTGCACAGGGATTGCCGGTGCAAACCTATCTTGATCGTGTGCACCCAGACGACGTGGCTCTATTGGCTAAACAGATCAGCGACGCCATTGTCGCTCAACACCCAACGGTACAACACTATCGATCACAAAAGGCAGATGGATCCTATGTTTCGGTTTCCGCCTTCGGCCGATGCTTTCGGGATCGCAAAGACAATCCGATCCACTACGCTGGAATTGTGGTACCGGACGAAACGACCCCACCCGTTTTCGCGGCTCATTGAGATGCGGCTACTGCGCTGATTGCACCAGGCTTTTCCGCGCGAGATCACGGAGACCGTAGTCATTTGCTATAGCAGCTGCAAAGTGTGGCCATATGGACTTCGCAGATCATCGCCCGCTCCGTTTCTGGCTGCAGTCGAGTTCCAGGCATCAATGCGAACCGTACGGATCGCATTGAGCATCGACTTGCCGCATTCACCACTGCGCACGACATGCAATCTACGCATAGCTGAGGTCCAGTCTTCGCGCTGCAAAATTGGTCCGACCAATCATATATAAGCGACATCGAAGTAATCAAAGCGCCACGGACTGGCAGCTGACTTCGAAAACCCAGGAAAGGGGATTTATCATGAACATCGCACGCACTTTTAACAATTGGCGCAAGTATCGTCAGACGGTCTCCGAGCTGGGCCGTATGAGCAATCGGTCACTCCATGACCTTGGCATCAATCGCGGCGAAATCGAGCGGATCGCAAGAGCTGGCGCTCGCTAAGCCCGCGAAGACAATGTGCAGTTTGAAGCGCTCGTCCTACCAGGCGGGCGCTTTTGTTTCGTCCGGGTAACGGAAAGCGCGGCTCGCGCATGGCGACGCCACGGAGCTCTGCCTATGCTTTGGGCGAAAATCGAATATGAAAGACGCGAGCATCCATCTCTTGGGAAACGTCGATTGTCTAGAGCGCCCGCTTGATTTCTTCGAGGAGCCAGTCCCGAAACGCGACTATTTTGCGAGAATTCTGCCGTGCTTCCGAATAGACGAGCCAGAACTTCCCATGGCGGCCGGTCAAATCAAACAATTGCACCAAGCGACCTGACTGAATTTCGGTCTGAAAGAACATAGGCGTAAGAAGGGCTATCCCCTGCCCGGAAATTACGGCCTGGCTAATCGCAAGTTGCGTATCAAATTGGAAGTTCTGAGAAAACGACGGTTTTGGGCTGTCGACGCCCGCTGCATTAAACCAGTCCAGCCACCAATCATCCCTCCAGTCGAGCAATGGGTGTTTCAGAACGTCAGAAGGGACCCTAATTTCACCCGCCGCCTCCAGGAAAGCCGGACTACAAAACGGCGCGAACACCCGATCCATTAAGGGGTGAGCCTTAAGGCCAGGCCATTTGCCATGCCCCTCCCGGATTCCCACATCGAACGGCTCTCGACTGAAATCGACCACTCGGCTCATCGCTTTCAGTTCAATATCGAGATCGGGGTTGGCATTTCGGAAGCGGCCCAATCGCGGAACCAGCCAGTTGGATGAGAAAGTGCTCGTTGCGGTGATCGAAAGGACCGTCTCCGCCCCCCGGCGAAGAGACACCCGATAGGCTTTCACCGGCCGCACGATGTTCTTTAGCGCCTGAGGTCCGATGTCCTCGTAGCCAAGAGGCAGCTTCTGTTCCACCTGCTCATAGACAGCGCTAGAAAGGCAGATTCCCCCCGGCTCCGCGAGTGCCTCAAGGCGGACTGCGACATTCACACCATCACCGAAGAGATTTCCTCCGTCGACAATCACGTCCCCAAGATTGATCCCGATGCGAAACCTCATCTGCAGACCCTCTGGTAGGTCGAATGAGCGCCCAGAAACATCTTCTTGAAATTCAATCGCCGCTCGCATCGCTTCCACCGGGCTCGCAAACTCCGCGAGAAAGCTGTCACCGGCTACAGCGAATATTCGACCAGAGTGCTTTGAGACCAAGCCCGCAATCGCAGTATTGCACGCATTAAGGGCCGCGTGGGTACGCTCCTCGTCCACCTCCATGAGGCGACTGAACCCAACAACATCGGCAGCAAGGATGACGGCCAATTTGCGTTCCATGGAACGCAAGATAGCGGACTACGCACTGGAAAACCATTACGGGAAAAATACGAGAAGCGCGAATGTTGAGGAGCCCACCTCGTGTCAGCACCCCTTCCGCTCAGCGGCGCTCGTAAACCCGGCTCAGCCTTTGTTGGTCATCAGTTCAAGGCCGAATACTCGATGGCGGGCTGCCACCAACTCAAGTACTGAAAATCGAGATGCGTTTCTTCCGATCTGTTACGTCGCATATGCAACGAAAAGTCGGCGAATTTCTTTCGGGAGGCGGCCCAGGATGCGTTTGGGAAAAAGCTACCGTTTCTCCCAAATCGCGGGACAAGCCCGATAAGCGACATCTTTGAGGGTTCCCCTTGAGGCAGGCTCACTTTGATGTCAGCTGAGGAACGGTAAGTAAGCGGGCCTTTGATAACGCCTGGCGGGCCATCTCGGCAACCTCGCCGTCGCGTTCTTCCGCAGCTTGCTTTTGATCCTTGTGTTCATTGTACGCTTGGTCAGGAGATGGAGTGCTTCTCTCCAACCCCGTCTCGATGCCAACTTCCTCCGCAGAGGTCTGAGAAGCGATCAAAGACGACGCAATCAACAGAACGACACTCGCGAAACTCGACATGCGCCCTCTCCGCTGCCAGTTGCCACTCCGTAACACTATCGACGTGTGATCTTGGCTAAATTAGGATCTTGAGATGCGACTGACGTACTTCCATGATTTTCCGCGTTTGTAGGTCAGGTCTGGTTCTGTCTGGACCGAGTTGCAAAACCATAACGGGTCAATCTGTCAAGGCATGTGCGGGGCAGACGGACGTGTCCCGCATTGGCTGAAACAGCGTGATTTCGTCCTGATTGGGCTATCCCGCAGACGATGCATCTTGCAGCGACTAGTTGTCCGCGGCCGCAGAACCGCACGCAAGTGCCCGAAGATTAAAAAACGCCGTAAAGGTACTGAAAGCATCGTCGGCCGGGACGTCCCCGGTTCTGAAGTCGCTCTTGCTCAACCCGCATCATATCGAGAAAGCATTCGCCTTAGCTGATCGTTTTGCAAACGCAACTTTTGAGCCAATTCCTGTCTCAGCTGATTGATTTCGCTGTTTAGCACTACGCTTTCGGAAGCGAATGCTGCTTCAGGCGATACCTGCACTGTTTCGATCTCGGCAATCGGCAAAGAGCGCCGTTTCACCTTCGGCCGTTCAACGCCGGAAGCGCTTTGCGCCGACCTTACCTTACGAATACGCTCGACCCCGGCTTTCTGGCCCATTGCGATTGGCGCGGTGGCTGCGCTGGCATCGCTCGTCAACAATGTGGCCGGTTCGGTCGACTTTCCGCTGCCGTTAGCATTCGCGCTGATAGCATTTCTGGCATTGGCTTCAGGTGCATTCGGCACTGCAGTTGAATGTGAGAGTTCCGCTCGCAGGCTCAACCTGTCCTTCGTCACAAGCCTTATTGTCGTTGCCAGCACGGGCTCGGCGTCGTTGGCCAGAGCAAGGCGAGAAGGCGCCACAATCCTCTCTTGCGGCTCCGGTCGTTGGACGCTGCCATCGAAAGGAGCGGCCGACGGCTCAATGGAAGCCTCTTCAATGAGTTGGGGAGAATCCTGGAGTTCAGATTCCTCGGTGTCAGGAAGCGTTATGGCTTCGACGTCTTTTGCGCCCGGATGCGGTATCTTCGAAGTCTCGTCCTCGAGCTCACCACGTCCTTCTGAGTTACCACGGGATACCAACCCAGTAATCAGTTTCCACGCTGATCTCATCGATCCGCCTCCTCCGACTCGGTGTTGCAAGAACATAGTACCGGGCCGGAGACCGGGCTTGCAATGCTTGCCCGGTCATCAGTCTCATCGTTGTGGAAAACCCGTGATCCTGTTCACTCAAGCCATGCCAAGCTTCTTCCGAAGGTCAGCGTTCTCTGTGCGAAGCTTCTCGGACAATGCCCTTCGGAGCTTCTGGTTCTCTTCCTCGAGCTTCAGAAGATCCGCAAAGTCGTCCGACGCTGGCGCAGGCGCCTCGGCTTTCCGCCGCCCACGCTTCTGAGGTTGCACGGTTTGCTTTGATTTGGTCGGGGCGATTTTATTTCCCGAAACGGGCGTCGCCGAAGCAATGGCCTCACCCTTTTCCGTGTTCTTCCGGCGGCCGCCACGTGTCTTCTTCGCGGGCGTACTCACCGACGTGGCTACAGCCGCTTCAGCGACGGTCTTCGACTTTCGCGGTGCGCGTGACTTCTTTACTTTAGGTTCATTCCCGGCTGCCGTGTCGTTAGTGACGGTGGCTTTGATTTCGTCAGTCATGTGAAACTCCTTGATGGGCGAAATGTTTGACTGTGCAAAGTCCCCGCAATCATATGCGCAGTTTTCTTTAAAACTTGTTGATAATGACATTCGGGTACCGGTCGCGGAACAGCCCCCAATTCCACTACCTAAGCAAACCAGTTCGCTCGACAGAAGAAGAGCCACACAATTCCTTTATTTACAATTGAATACTTCCAAGAGCGAATTGCAAAAAAACGTCGCTACTTTTCCGTCAGCGACTCGCCGAAGGCTGAAGGCCCGCCCCCGCGCGCCAGAATCTTGTTTCAAACCTCTCCTCGCTCGCTCATAGTCCCTTCATGGCAATCGATTGGTGCGGCGCTGGGGCAAAGTCGAGACGAGCATTTGGGCATGGACGAAATCTCGAATGCCAGTCGGACTTGAGACTCTACGGACGCAAACTTTCCTTCGGATGAGTTGGGCGATCGGGTGCCTAAACGCGACGTCAATGGTTGGAGGATGGAAATGAGCGATCACGTCTATAAAAAGGTGGAGCTTGTCGGAAGCTCGAAAGTCTCGGTGACGGAGGCAATTGAGACCGCTATATCACGAGCGTCAAAGACAATGCGAAACCTCGATTGGTTTGAGGTTGATCAGATCCGGGGCCACATTAAGAACGGCTCGGTGGAATTCTATCAGGTGGTCATGAAGGTCGGCTTTCGAATAGACGACTAGGCATTGGCTATAGTCACGTTCCCGCTGCAAACGGATGCAATTCACTCATGGCTGCGCTGGTTGCGGCTCAATATGCGACGCCGTTCCACATAACAAAAAACCAATTTTCCCTGAACAGTATCGACGATGGCGCGCCAATGTACGTTGGTAAGGGAAAAGAAGCACATCGTGGTTGCGTTTTAGCCTGGCGCCCGTTTGAAGGGTCGCCGGGCCGTGGTGGACGGTGGGAAACATCGTTACACAGTACGATGCAAGGTTGATGATATGACTTTGGCTTGCACCATGGAACTGGTGCGCGCCAGACCACCTCCCGCGGCACATTCTACCGGGCTCTGTCTACGGCGAGAGAACCGGCTTACATGCACCGGCGGCCGAGCCTCAATCCTCGAACTTTTCCGTCGTGTCGGCCTTGCCCTGCACCCAGTAACCGGATGCGCGCAACCAGTTGGCTGGATGCTTGCGTTCATCGGTGAGATAACTGCGAATGCGCCGCGTAACCGAGCCTTCCGCGGCGATCCAGACAAAAGTTCCAGGTTCGACGGCTATGTCGCTTAGGCGGTCGATCAGACGGGCAGGATCAGCCGCATTCTCTCGATAAATCCAATGGGCAGTAAGATTCGCTTTCGTCTCGAAGACCTGCTCGTCCTCAGAGCTCGGCACGGCCACGACGCTGGTCACCAACGTACCCAATGGCAGCTCCTCGATACGGCGGCCGATCGAAGGAAGGGCAGTTTCGTCTCCGATCAGCAACCAGGAGCGGATTGGTCCTGATATGATCTGGGAGCCGCGGGGGCCGCCGATCTGTATCATGTCGCCCGGGCGAGCATTGAGTGCCCATTGCGTCGCCGGACCGGCATCGTGAACGGCAAAGTCGATTACGAGCGTGCGTGTCGTCACATCATATCGCCGGGGCGTATAATCCCGCATTGTCGTTCCGCCGGCACCGTCGGGCACGAAGATCTTGATGTGATCACCCGCCGACAGCGAGGTGAAGTCCTCAAGCTCCTCGCCTCCGAGGGTGATGCGGATCATATGCGGAGTCAGCCGCTCGGTGGATAGGACGTTCAGCTGCCGCCGTTTCAGCTCGTGGCGCACGCGCTCTATGCGCGGGCTGTTTGCGACTTCGGTCAGCCGGTCGCCTTGCAAGATATTCATGTGTTCGTTCCTTTGCTATCTGTCGTCGTACGACAGTGGAAAAAGACGGCGAGCCGGCAAAGCATTTCCGTCGGGAAGTTCTCGAGAAGCATTTCGAGCTCCGTCTAGTCCGGCTCGAAACGACTGACTTCAAGGCCAGCACCCACCGGAAGCAATATACTCGTCATCCCCGGCTTCGCGCGCACGGCCCTCCCGTACATCTTCACGTTCTCGTCGCCAGGCCGCAGCATATTGTCCGCGACGACGATCGCGCCGGGGTTGAGTTTGGGATAGAAGGCTTCCAGGCACGGAATGTAGAGATCCTTCCACAGGTCGAGCAGCACGAAGTCGACGCCAAAAGGCAGCGCGCTGATCATCTCCACGGCATCTCCGACCTTGAAATCGATGTAGTCAGAGAGACCGGCAGCCACCGCGCGTTCCTGAGCGTATAGTGACTTGTATTCGTGAATTTCCATGGTGATCAGGCGCCCGCCGCTCGCCCTGGCAGCCTCGGCAAGCCAAATGCCGGAATAGCCGAAGGAGGTCCCGATCTCCAATATCGCGGGGGACTTCTGGCTTCTGGCGACGATGTTGAGAAACTTTCCTGTCTCCGGTCCCACTGCCCTCATACGGCGGTCCTCGCCCCCATCACGCCCGCCTGGCGGCATTTCCCGTGGCCGCGCCTGCTCCTCGCGGATGAGAGCATGATACGCTTCAAGAACTGCTTCGATCTTCTGGTCCATTGTCTTTACCTTTGAACGCCTGAGGCCTCCCGGTGTCACGAGCGGCGTTCGATTGCCCGCGCCGCCTCGTCCAGGATGTTGGCGATATCACCTGTCGTCGCCTCATCCGGCGGCCCCTTTCGAAGCCGCAGCCGCAAGGCGAGCTTCAGGTTTTCCATCGCTCGGATGATCGCGTCTGGAACCTCATCGTGCCCCCGCTCGCCCGGTACGGCCCGGGTCAGCAGTTCCTCCACGAGCGATCTGTTGGCATCTATAAAGGCTCTCCCCTGCTCCGTGACATGATAGAGTTTGCGCCCCCCCTCCTCGAGTTCGATTGAGGCGTAACCCATGTCGTCGAGCCATGCGAGCGTCGGATAAATGACGCCTGGACTGGGTGTATAGTTGCCTCCGAGGCGCTGCTCGATTGCCTTCATCAACTCATAGCCGTGGAAGGGACGCTGAAAGATCATCGCGAGGATTAGCAGGCGTAGCTCGCCATAGTCGAACATCCGCTTGCCGCCCCTGCCCCGATGGGGCCGTCCATGGTGATCATCAGAAGCGTCTAAAGGTCCGTGTTTCATGCTTACTGAATATATCTCGATATATCGCAAATCAAGATATATCGAGATATATGACGAAAATGTAATCTCCTGTTGACAGGGGGGCTCGGTTGTCCAAACCGTCCTGCTCATCCAGCACCCGGGACACCTGCGGTGACCGGCTAACCGGGCGAGCTAAAACAGGCGCCTGGGCGCCCCGAGAGAGTATTTCTACCGGCGTTCTCGCTCCTTGCGTCCATCGCGTCGGTGGTCGTGCCCAAATTTCGAACTACATCGTTGGAACAATGGATGGACCAGCATGCACCTTGGAACACGAGTAAGGACCCGATGCCCCGCGTCATAATCATCGAATGGAAGTCGATCGATGGTACCCTTTTCGTTCATTTTCCCGAGCCGTTTCCAATGGCACCCTTGGAATGGAAAGCCTTTGCCGCCCTCTTCGATCGGATCGGATTCCAGCCGGGGCAGAAAGATATTCGCACGATGCCTCCTTCCACAGACGCGCCACGGCGTCTAGCAGATGGCTTGATGGCGCTCAGGTACTCGCTGGAGCATCGAGGTGACGTCCCAGAGTCAATCATCAAATAGGCGCGGTTACGCCCCGTTCCCCATCAACTGAGAAATGCCAATCTGGCTTCAGCTCCCTTTGGCACGTGACGATTGTGCAGCAATCATAAGCAAACATCTGCGTGCATTTTCGATAGACTTTCGCTTGTCGTCTGTCAGGATGGCCGGCAATGGAACTCTTTATTCGAAACATGATGGCCGCTCCGTGCCGGCAACTTTGTGGTCGTGACCCATTGCCGGATCGATGCCGCAGTTCGGCTTACTCCTGATCCTCGTGCTGCTGCCGCTTAAGGTACTGTCAGGCGCCATGACGCCGCGCGAGAGCAGGCCTGATATTATCCAGAACATCATGCTGCTGGCACCGAACACGCACTTCGTCATTCTGGCGCAGGCGGTCCTGTTTCGAGGAGCACAGCTCGACGTGGTCTCGCCACAGCTTCTGGCGCTTCTTGTCATCGCGAGCGTGTCTTTCTGGCTGGCGCTGCGCCGTTTCAGACGCTTCCTGCGTTAGGTCATGGCGTGCGACCTAAGGTGTGCCGTGCAGCCAAGAAGCTGGGCGTTCAAGCCCGCGGCGTGGTCTGCCTTACTTTCTATCCAGCGCGGAGTGCAAAGTTGCCCGCATCTCGTTGGCAGCCTCGGTCAGGACCGAGAGGAACCTCTCAATGACCGTCGATCGCGTCCTTCGAACCGGGCGCCATACGGCAAGCGTGTACGGGACGCTGACGCTTAGCCTACGCAATACCACCCCCTTGTCGACATGGGTTGCAGCAGTCAGCGGATTGATGATTGACACACCTACACCGGCGGCAACCATCGAACATACGCTGGTGGCCGTCGTCGTCTCGACAGCATAACTGCGCGAAATGCCTGCAGCCAGGAACATGTCGTCAAGTTTTCTTCGATAGGGATCGTCCTGCGAAAAATAGACAAATGGTACGCCGTCGAAATCTGCGGGTTCGAGGAGGCTCTTTTGCGAAAGCCTGTGGCCGATCGGCACGACGCATACTTGATCGCCAACGTCGATCCGCTGAGAGGCTACGCCAGGATATTCGAACCGGCCTTCGGTCACACCCATGTCGAAGACCGTCGTTGCCATTTCATGTTGCAGCGAAACCTCCTCCAACGAATGCAGGGAGAGATGAACCGCCGGGCGATGCTTCAGAAGTTTTTGCGCCACGCGTGGGATGATGGAATCCGCATATGCCGGGATCGTGGCGATCCTCAGGTTGGAGGCGTTGTGCATGCGGATCGCCGACGCAGCACGGCTGATTTCTTCCATGCCGAGGAAGGACCGGCGAACGACTTCATGTAACAAAAGTGCCTGGTTCGTGGGTGTCAAACGCTTGCCGAAGCGCACGAAAAGATCGAAGCCGATCCGCTGCTCCATTTCTCTGAGCTCTCGGCTGATGGTCGGCTGTGACGTTCCCAGTGCCGCGGCCGCCGCGGTCACGCTTTTGCTGATCATGATGCTGTTAAAGACCTCAATCTGGCGTTGGTTGAGCCTCATCGGTCTGAGCCTTTCGCTTCGGTGCCTTTCCCCTCCTGACGAGAGCGCAGGTGAACTCATATATCAGAAATGAATAAGAGCGCCCTATCAATTATTTCCCTCCGGATTCAGGGTCTGAAACTATCGCTGCCGGAACCCAAACATGCGTGACGGGCGATGACAAAATACGTCGAAGAAGAAACCTGGCAGGATGACGAGCGGCGCTGGCTCGCCTATCGAGCAGGCGCTCTGCATATCGAGGATGTGCGGCTGGGCGCGGTTGCCGCCGCCATTCCAACGCCATTTTACTGCTACTCCGCCGGCGCCATCCGATCGGCGTACAGGACACTTTCGCGAGCACTCACCCCCATTGACGTCGCTATCTGCTACGCCGTCAAAGCCAATAGCAACATCGCCGTCCTTCGCCTGCTTGCAGAACTCGGATGCGGGATGGACATCGTTTCCGGAGGAGAGCTGGAGCGTGCACTGGCAGCGGACGTGCCTGCGTCAAGGATCATCTTCTCCGGCGTCGGAAAGACCCGCGCCGAGATCGCCCGCGCAATTGAGGTCGGCATTCACCAGATCAATGTCGAGTCGGCGGCCGAAATCAGCGTGGTCGCCGAGGTTGCCCGTGCACTCGGCAAGGTCGCTCCGGTCGCATTGCGCGTCAATCCCGACGTCGATGCCAAGACGCACGCGAAAATCACCACCGCGACGAAGGACAGCAAGTTTGGAATCGCGATCGGCCAGGTGGCCGACCTCTACGCCCAGGTTGCCGCGATGCCTGATTTGGAAGCGGTTGGCGTCGCCGTTCACATCGGATCGCAAATACATGACATGGAGCCGTTCCGGCGCGCCTTTTCGGCAATGGCCGAGCTGGTAACGGAGATGCGCGGCAGGGGATTGTCCGTGCCGCGCCTCGACCTTGGCGGCGGCATTGGGATTGCCTCCGGCGATAAACCAGGCCCAGACATTGGGCGCTATGCCGCGATCATCGCCGAGACAGTTGGCCATCTCGGCTGCAAACTTGCCGTCGAGCCGGGCCGCTGGCTCGTCGGGCGGGCCGGGTTGCTGGTGAGCGAGTTGCTTTACCTCAAGGACATGCAGGACGGATGCATGGGCATCCTCGACGCGGGAATGAACGACCTTATGCGCACGGCGCTCTACGACGCCCACCATCCGGTTCTTCCCCTTCAGGAACCGCAACTCAACGATGCAGCGTGCACCTATAGTCTCGTCGGGCCGATTTGCGAAAGCTCCGACAAATTTGGACGCTACGATGGGCTCGGTGAACTGCGGGCCGGTGAGCTTTTGGCTTTCGATCTCGCCGGCGCCTATGGCGCGTCGATGTCATCGACCTATAACTCACGCGATCTTCTTGCCGAGGTACTTGTGGACGGCGATCGGTTCAAGACAATCCGGCGCAGGCAGGGCATCCAAGAAATGCTACAACTTGAGCATGGGGGAGCCTGGGAGCGTCCTGCACCGGGCGGAGAAGTGATGGCCGAACCTGTTTTGCATGGGGGCACAAAAGGCACCGGGAGGGAATTGGCAGACGCTGAACAATAATTGGACCGGGAACCGGACAGCACGGGGAAGCGACAAGCGCTGCCCCGGATGGGGAAACAAGAAAAAGAGGGAATTACAAATGCTGAACAAAGCCAAGTTTATGATGGCGACGGGCCTCATTACGCTTGCGATGGCTTCGACCAGTCTTGCGGCCGACCATGTCTTGAAGATCGCCTACCAGGAGGATCCGAAGACCGTCGACGTCCAGATGACGCAGGATTTCTACACACTGCCGCTCAACGTTTACGACCGGCTCGTCGAGGCCGAAACGAGCGGGCCAGGCCAGTCGCAACTCACTCCCGGGCTTGCCGAGAGCTGGGAAGTTTCGCAGGACGGCAAGACCTACACCTTCCACCTGCGCAAAGGCGTTCTGTTTCACAACGGCGAGGAGCTGACTGCGGATGACGTCGTCTACACCTTCGACCGCATGCTCGACCCCAAGACCAAGGCGCTGAGCACCGATATTCTCAATTTCGTCGATGGTGCCACCGAGCGCCTGGATGGATCCGCCACCACGGTCCCCGGTCTGCAGGCGGTGGACAAATACACTGTCAAGATCGTCCTGAAGGACCCTTATGCGGCCTTCATCGCCCTTTTGGCGAGCCCCGGTGCGTCGATCTACAATCGCAAATTCACCGAACCGCTCGGCGACAAGTACGGCCTTACGCCGGAAACGACCAACGGAACCGGGCCGTTCAAACTGACGGAATACACCCTCAACGACAGTCAGGTCCTTGAGGCCAACGACAAGTATTTCAAGGGTCGCCCGAAGCTCGACCAGATCGTCATTCGCGTGGTCGCCGATGCCGAAACACTGCGGCTTCTCTTCGAGTCGGGCGAGCTGGATGTGTTCGATATCGACTACGCATCGTCGCAGCTGCCCTATTTCGCCGGCAGTGACCAATGGAAGGACCAGATTCGATCCGGTCCACGCGTCGGCATCTATTACTACCACATCAATCAGGCGCTGAAGCCCTTCAACGACGTGCGCGTCCGCAAGGCGTTCCAGATGGCCATCAACCGCCAGGAAATTCTAGACAAGAATTTCTATGGCAAGGGCAAGTTGGAAAACGGCGTCATGCCGCGTGGACTGACCTGCTATGCCGAGGCCAAGCCGATCGAGTACAACCCGCAGAAGGCCAAGGCGCTGCTGGCAGAGGCTGGCTACCCCAATGGCGTAGACATCAAGCTGACCCAGGCCAGCAATTGGTCCTCGCGTTGGTCCGACATGAACCAGATTATCCAGGCCCAGATCAAGGAAGCTGGCTTCAACGCCGAGATCAACACGATGGACGAATCCGCATATTTTGCGGCCCGCAAGGCGGGGACCGTCGACAACTACACGCAAAACTGGTCGGCGGACTTTAATGATCCGGACAATTTCTTCTACACGTTCTTCAGCAAGAGCGGCACGTCGGTTCGCGGTTACAACAACAACGACGAGCAGGTCTTTGCGGCGCTCGACAAGGCGCGCTCGATGACCAACCCTGAGGAACGCTGCGCGCTGTACCAGAAGATGACGGATCGGATCGTGCAGGACGATGCAGCCTGGGTGCCGCTATTCAGCCTCGACCACAACTATGTCGTTCAGCCCCGGGTGAAGAACTTCGTGGTGCCGTGGAACGGCTGGAGCGACATGAGCTACTACAAGATGGAAGTCGAATAGGACGTACCGGCGTGGCGGGCCTCGAAAGGGGCCCGCCATCCTCTTGTTTCCCTGCGGTTTCGCAGGATCCATTTGCCGGCGATCCTTGTTCCGGCGAGATTCGATGAAAGACCACTTTCGATGCTGACCTTCGTGATAAAGCGCATCGCGATGTCGATCCCAGTTCTGATCGGCATCACGGCGCTGCTCTTCATCATGCTCAACGTGATACCCGGTGATCCCATAGCGCTTCTGATGAAGGAGCATGCCAGCGCCGACGTCATCAACCGCGTGCGCGCCCAGATGCACCTCGACGATCCGCTGATCACGCGATACTTCAGGTTCCTCTTCGCCGCCCTTCAAGGCGATCTCGGCGTGTCGATCAAGCTCAATCGCGACGTGACGACGCTCATCCTCAATGCATTCCCGAGCACGCTCATCTTGACGATCTGTGCGGCACTCGTGTCCTGGGTGATCGGCATTCCGGTGGGCGTGCTGTCGGCGGTCAGGCGGGATTCGCTGCTCGATCACCTGTTCATGGGCTTCTCGCTTCTTGGGGTTTCGATGCCGATCTTCTGGTCGGCCCTGTTGATGCAATATGTCTTCGCTCTGAAGCTGAAATGGCTGCCTGTGTCCGGTTTTTACGGATACCAGTATGTGATCATGCCAGCGATCGTGCTCGGATGGAGTTCGGCTGGCGTCATCGCCCGCCTCACCCGCTCCAGTCTGCTTGAGGTAATGCGTCACGATTATATCCGCACGGCTCGCGCCAAAGGCCTTCGCGAATTGATGGTGATCCGCCGGCATGCGCTGAAGAACGCGCTTATCCCCGTCGTGACCATCATGGCGATCCAGGTCGCGGGGCTGCTGTCGGGCGCAGTCATCACCGAAGCGATCTTCGGCATCCCCGGCGTAGGCCGCATTTCGGTCAGCGCCATCCAGGCGCGCGACATGCCGCTTCTGCAGGGCTCGGTGCTATTCGCCACCGTCCTCGTCATCTTCGGCAATCTCGTTGCCGATATCCTCTATTCGGTTCTCGACCCCCGCATTCGCTCCGAAATGAAGGGAGGTTCGAAATGACTGAGATCGCCGAAACCAGCCCGGACGTTGCGGATGATGCGGGTAACGACAGTTTCCTGCGCGACGGCATCAGGATCTTTTGCAGGAACCGAATGGCGATGGCCGGTCTGATCATGGTCGGGTGTCTCGTCTTCGTGGCGCTGTTCGTTTCCTTCATCAGTCCGCATGATCCCTACCGCGTGGCGCTGAACGAGCAGTTCCGTCCGCCGTCGACCACCTATTGGCTCGGTACGGACAACTTCGGCCGGGATCTCCTGACCCGCATTCTTTATGGCGCCCGGATATCTCTGGTCGTCGGTATCGTGCCGAGCTTCATCTCCCTGATGATTGGAGCAGTCCTTGGTGTTGTCAGCGGCTACTACGGCGGTCGGGTCGACTTCATAATCATGCGGCTGGCCGATATGATGATCGCCTTCCCGTCGCTCCTGCTGGCGATGGTGGTGATGTACACGCTTGGGGCGAACCTCTTTAACATCTTCATCGCGCTCAGCCTCGTTGGCTGGGCCGGAGTGGCCCGCGTGGTGCGCGCACAGACACTCGCCGTCAAGGAGAAGGAGTTCATCGAGGCGGCGCGCGCGAACGGTACGAAGAAGGTGGCGATCATGGTCGGCCACATCTTCCCCAACGTCGTTCCGACACTGATTGTTCTCTTTTCGCTCAGCATCCCCGACGCGATCATGTGGGAATCGAGCCTCAGCTTCCTCGGGGTCGGCGTCCAGCCTCCCGAAGCCAGCTGGGGTCTCCTGGTGGCCAAGGGCAAGGAATACCTCTTCTCCGCACCCCTGGTTGCGATCATGCCCGGCGTTGCGATCCTGATCACGGTGCTGGCGTTCAATTTTGTCGGCGACGGACTGCGTGACGCGCTCGATCCCTACATGAAGGACTGAGGGGCGCGAGGATGACAAACCGAGACATATTGCTCAGCGTGCGCAACCTGCGCACGGAATTCAAGACGCAGAACGGCCCCGTCCGGGTTGTTGACGGTGTGTCGTTCGACGTCGGGCGCGGCCGGATCGTCGGTCTGGTCGGGGAATCCGGCTCCGGCAAGAGCATCACGGCGCTGTCGCTGATGGGATTGGTGCCTTCGCCGCCGGGAACGGTGAGCGCCGATAGCATCATCCTTGACGGGACCGATCTGGCGCGGCTGAACAGCGACGAGATGCGGCGCAAGCGCGGTCGCGAGGTTTCGATGGTATTTCAGGAGCCAATGACCTCGCTCAATCCGGTGAAGACCATGGTTCAGCAGGTTGGCGAGCCCCTTGCCATCCACACCGGCCTCAACAAGCGCGCCATCCGTGAAAAGGTGCTGCAGATGTTCGAGACGGTGGGCATTCCAGAGCCAAAGGCACGCCTCGACGTTTATCCGCATCAACTTTCGGGGGGGCTACGCCAGAGGGCGATGATCGCCATGGGGCTGATCTGCGAACCGAAGCTCCTGATCGCCGACGAACCGACGACGGCGCTCGACGTAACCACGCAGGCGCAGATCCTCAGGCTGATGATGGCACTGCGCGAGCGAGCCGGCACGGCGATCATCATGATCACCCACGATCTCGGCATCATCGCCGAGATGTGCGACGAGGTGAACGTGATGTATGCCGGCCAGATCGTCGAACAGGCCAATGTCTTCGACCTCTTCGACCGGCCCTCGCATCCCTATACGCGCGGCCTGCTCGCTTCGATCCCGAAAGCGACGGAAAAACGCACGGCGGAACGCCTGAACAGCATTCCCGGTGTGGTGCCGAATCTTGCGAAACTTCCAGCGGGCTGTCGTTTCCACCCCCGCTGCGGCGATGCGATGCCAATCTGCAAGCTGAAGCAGCCTGAACTGACGGATCTCGGCAATGGCCACAAGGCGCGCTGCTGGTTGCATGACAAAGAGGGAGCAAAGGCGTGAGCGACGTTCTGATTTCCACCGCAGGGCTGAGCAAGCACTACCCTGTCGGCACGGGCTTCTTCCGCTCTCAGCATAAGGTGATCCGCGCCGTGGACGGCATCGATCTCGAGATCCGCGAAAGGGAAACCTTCGCGCTTGTGGGGGAGTCGGGCTGCGGCAAGACGACGCTCGGCCGCGTGATGCTACGGCTGATCGAGCGTACGGAAGGGACCGTGCGCTATCGCGGTCAGGATTTGCACGCGCTCGACGAGGCCGCAATGCGGGCCATGCGCAAGAAGCTGCAGATCATCTTTCAGGATCCATTCGCCTCCCTAAATCCCCGCAAGCGCGTCAAGGATATTTTGGCCGAGCCGTTGCGCGCACACGCATATGGTACCCGAGCCGAAATCGAAGAACGCTGCGGCGAACTGCTCGATATGGTCGGGCTGCGCCGACAGCTCCTGCGCCGCTATCCCCACCAGTTCAGCGGCGGGCAGCGGCAGCGCATAGGCATTGCAAGGGCGCTTGCCAACAATCCCGAATTCGTTGTCTGCGACGAGGCCGTTTCGGCACTCGATGTCTCGATCCAGGCGCAGGTCTTGAACCTCTTGCGCGATCTCCAGGAGCAACTGAAGCTAACCTATCTCTTCATCACCCACGATCTGAGCGTGGTACGCCAGTTTGCCGATCGGGTCGGGGTGATGTTCCTCGGGCGGATGGTGGAAGTGGGGACGACAGAGGAAATTTTCGCCAGGCCGCGCCATCCCTATACGATGTTCCTGATGTCGGCGGTTCCGCGTCCCGATCCGCATCAGCGAAACCGCGAGCGGCCGCTGCTCACCGGCGACATTCCGAGCCCGATGAACCTGCCGTCCGGATGCCGCTTCCACACGCGCTGTCCCTTTGCGCAGGCGATCTGCCGGAACGAGGAGCCTGTGCTGTCGGGCGGCGGCCACACGGTCGCATGCCATTTTCCACTGGACCAGTGATTTCACGTCAAGAAAGGTGTTCGAATTTGGATCTGATCGTATCGCGCAACGGCGACGGCTGGCAGGCCGCCTATGGAGATAAGCGCTGGCGCTGTGCCATTGGCCGCAGCGGCATGCGTCCCGCCAACGAAAAGGTCGAAGGTGACGGTGCGAGCCCGATCGGGCGCTGGCCGATCCGCCAGCTATTCTACCGCGCCGACCGGATCGGAAAGCCGGTATCGCCTTTTCCCTGCCGCGCCATCGACCGCCTCGACGGCTGGTGCGACGACCCCGTGCACCCGGACTACAACCGCCAGGTCAAGCTACCCTTCGCCGCGAGCCACGAGGAGATGTGGATGGAGGACGACGTCTATGACATCGTCGTCGTCCTGGGGCATAACGACGACCCGCCGGTGGCGGGGGCAGGCAGTGCGGTTTTCCTGCACATCGCCCGGCCAAACTACTCTCCGACGGCGGGCTGCGCAGCGCTCTCGCGTGAGGATCTGCTTTCCTTCCTTGCCGCCGCTGAGCCCTCCACGCATCTGCGTTTTTCCGAGGCGAGCTGACATCTTGCCGATGGCGGTTTAGCCTTCATCGACCCATCCTGAAAAGACGCGCCCGTTTCGGGCGCTCTATCCCCCCTTCCATAGATCGCGACAATTGAAGGCACGCGTCATGACCAGCATCGACACCACCGCGCTAGAGCGGATGCTCAACCTCCTGCCGGGCCGCTACAAGGGACCCGGCGGCGTTGCAGGGGTGGTGAAGGATGGAAAGGTGATCGCCCGGCGCGCCTGGGGGTTCGCCGACATGTACCGGAAGGTACAGATGACGGCCGAGACGCGCATGCCGATCTGCTCGCTCTCCAAACAGTTCACCTGCGCGCTGCTGCTCGATCAGTTTGGCGATCCCGCAGTGCTGGACCACAGGGTCAGCGCATATCTTCCGCGCTATCGCGACAGGCTGCCAAGCGTTGCGGAACTCTGCCACAACCAGTCGGGCTTGCGCGACTACTGGGCGCTCACGGTTCTGCAGGGTGCCAAGCCGGAGGCGGAGTTTACGCGCGAGCACGCACTCCCGCTGCTTGCGCGCTCGAAGACCGGCCACTTCCCGGCAGGCGAGCTCTACTCCTACAACAACGGCAATTTCCGCATCCTCGGCGAGATGATCGAGGACGGCACGGGCCGCTCCTTCGGCGACCTTTTGCGGGAGAGGATTTTCGCACCCGCCGGCATGAAGACGGCCGAGCTCGCGCCAGACACCCGCTACCCCCCCGACGGGGTGGTCGGCTATGAGGGCAGCGACGACGTCGGCTTTCTTCCGGCGGAAAACGGCGTCTACTGGTTTGGCGACGCCGGCATTGTTGCCTCGCTCGACGACCTGCTGGCCTGGGAATGCCATATCGACGAGACGCGTGACGAGCCTGACAGCCTCTATAACCGCATATCAGGTCCAGTGACCTACCGAAACGGAACGTCGGCAAGCTACGGCTTTGGCCTGCGCCGCGATATCTGGCGCGGCGCCAGGATCACTGGCCACGGTGGCGGCCTGCGCGGTTTCAGCTCGTTTCGGCTTCACGCAGCAGAGGAGCGGATTTCGGTGGTTGTGATGTTCAACCACGATGCAAGCTCGTTTACAGCTGCCACCGCAATTCTCGACGCTGCGCTCGGGCGCGAAGCTTCGATCGAAACCATTCGCCCCGAAGGCTGGGACGGGTTGTGGCTCGACGATGACCAGGGTCTCATCCTTAGGACCGTTCAAGACACCGCTGGCATCAAGCTCCACTACGCCCCCTCCGCGGCGCGGCTTACCGTCTCCCCGGACGGTGTCGCCCGCGGCCACGCGCTCGCCCTGAAGAAACAAGGTGAGATGCTCGTCATGCGTCGTGAGAGTGAAAACCTTGAGGTGACGGCCCGTCCTCTGACCCCTGTCGAATGGGCCGACGGCGCAGGCATCGCTGGACGCTACTGGTCGGAAGAACTCGAAGCTCACCTCGATATCGAAGCGCGCGGCGGCGCCGCTTATGCCAGCTTCGAAGGCATGTTCGGAACCGGCCCGGTGGAGCGCATGTATGCTCTCGCCGTGGATGTCTGGGTCATCACCACCAGACGGTCGATGGACGCCGCTCCACCCGGCGACTGGACGGTCCAGGTCCACCGTGACGCCGATGGTAGCGTATCGGGCCTCACCGTCGGTTGTTGGCTTGCCAGAAAGATTGCATACCTGCCCTGTGGATGAGGTCCGATCGACATGCGGCTTTCGCTTCGAGGGTCTTTGAGCCGCCGTCCCTCGGAACTTTGCAGAACCTCCAGCTCTCTACCCTCGATCGCCCTCGAACAGCTTGAGCGCCTCGGGTTTGAGATTGCCCAGTAGATCAACATCCGTCTTGTGTACGAGTATGGTCTTGGCGTGACCGGAAGGTGGTTCGACAATCCCGGTTTTCATCCACCGCTGGATAGAGCGCCCGAGTGGGACACAAGCTTCTCGAGCGTTGGCAAGGGCTAGCAAAAACTGTGAATCCATTTCGTGCATTCCAATTTTAAAATAGCCTGGATCGAGACTACGCGCGATTTGTGACCGCAGTTGCCCCAATTCGAGAGTTTCCGCATCGGTAATCCATAACTCGGCAATCTGCATGGACGTATCAAGTTTCTCATAGGCAATTGGGACCTGACTGAGTCGGTCGTCGTTACCTTCAAAAAGGTTTTTGGGTAGATCGTCCTCAATGATGAAGTATCCCTTGAAGTCGATGCCTTCGAAACCCTTTATTATCAAGGATGGCCTGACGAATGGCATCGGCACTCTCTTCAAAGCGGCGCAGAGAGAAAAGGTATCTTCGATGACTGTCTGAAATGATCGGTTTCGATCTGCAGCCGTCAGTTGTTGTCGCGTTAAATATGATTGATAACAGGCCGCAATCGCGGCAATGCCGGTAACTATAACCGCGACCCATTCAAGCCACCGCATTTCGCCTCCCCTTGACTGAGGTCATGTTCTAAATCGGAGCTTCGACAGGCCGGCGCTACAGCAGCCAGTCAAGTCCTGGCAGTTAAAGAGTATAAGTCGCACCCGTTAGCTGCAATGCCGCCATTTTGTGGTACGAACCACACGTGGCACTCTGACGTTGGGCTGCGCACATGGTTCCCTCGACGTCGGTTCTGAGGCAGCGACGGTAGACCGCCCTCTTTTATGACATTGTCGGCTTATTCTGGCCAAACCGCGACCCGACCAGCAGTCACCGCTGGCGAATTTTAATCAGAAGCTGTGGAAATCAGTCGTTTAACCCTCTTTTACTGCGGTGCGTCGATGACAGCGCGAGAAGCGGATGGCAGGGATTCTCAATTGACGAAAGGGGAAACAATGACAACCACCAACGAAATCGCTGACAAGATCGCCGCCGAACATGGCCTGACCAAGGTTCAAGGCAAGGCAATCGTTGAAGCCGTGATCGCCTCCATCACCAGCGCAGCGGTCGCCGGCAACGAAACGTCCCTGCCCGGCTTTGGCAAGTTCAAGGTGAAGACAACTCCTGAGCGCGAGGCCCGCAATCCATCCACCGGTGCAACCATCAAGGTGGCCGCTGCCAGAAAGCTGAGCTTCCAGCCGGCAAAGGCGTTGAAGGATGCACTGAACAGGTAAATGGGAAGACCCCGCTCGGATTGGGCGGGGTCCTTTTTTCCATGCGGCATCATCAGGCGTGAAAGGGCGGCTCACGCCGCCCCCTCGTCTGCGAAGCTTGGTTGCAGATGATGCAGGTAATCGACGGCACGCTGTGCCTGTGAAGCCGCTGTGAAGATTGCGCGCCTGTCACCGCTGAGCACCGTCAGTTATCCGCAGCAGCCCATAATGTGAAGGAACGCGGCTACAACGCTTGAAATCCGCGGGATCCAGCTTTCGTAGACGGGATTTGCTCAGCATTATTTTCGGTCGAACCTTTGCTGTCATTTT
>NZ_JACUZZ010000045.1:0-25496 GCF_014851595.1 Rhizobium sp. RHZ01 | reverse complement strand
AGCTTCAGCAGTTCCTCCGGATCAGCATCAAGTTTCTTGAGTGGCCGGCGCTCAAGTCCTGGAACAATCGCTGCGACGAGCCACTTCGATAGGCTCATCTCGACCACGACGACCAACGTAGTATCCTGGTCGAAGGCGGCGAGGGACCGGGTCGCGTCAAATGATTCCGACAATGAGGGTGCTCCTTTTGGTTTTTTCGACCGCCGAAGGATGACACACCCTCGCCGCTCCCCCCATAGCATCTACAGTACTCTGATCGCATGGGCGGACCAGCTCGGTCTGAAGATGCCGTGCCATTTCTGCAATCACCTCTTGCCGAAGAAGAGGCCACCGACAAGAAGCTCATGCAGCTTGCTCAAAGTCGGCAAGCAGGACGCAAAGGCCGTCCTCGGGCGGCCTTTGCGCTTGAATGGAATGGCTGGTTCCAACGCTATTTGGTCGGGCTTGAACCGACGACGTTAGTGAATCGATGCGGACGTCGGCGCGTTCACCTTCGTCGAACAGATCCCAACGTATGTTCCGATGAGGGAGGCCGCGATGGCGTCAACCGTCAGGTATCCGTCGTGATAAAGGTCGATCGCCGCGTTGCAGAGGACCTGGGAGGCATGATTTTCAGGTGACTCTGCGTAGAAACGGTACCAAGCTTGGACAGCTTCCGACATCAATCGGAAGCCAGTTTCGTGCTTTTCCATGAACATCTCCTTGCGCAGAAAGTAAGCTTCTGCGCAACGGTGTCAACTTCGCCGGCTGTCCGCCTTGGCCCACGAATTATGTCACATTCCCTTACTGTTATTTGACCGCAATTATTATTTTCTGTGAGTTTTATCTCCCGATAATATTTCTCGCCAGCTTCTATCAACCAACGACAATCGGTGCTATTCAGGCCGCATCAAGCGCTGCGCCCGCAGAAAGATCCCTTGACATACCGCCGCTTCGCGACCGCGTCGTCCTCCGACGCGCCGAAGATGATAACCCGATACGAGGCCGGGATTTGCGATACCGCATAGGAAAAGTCTCAGGAAAGGCGGTGATGTCACTGATCACGCCTCATGACAAAAGCGGAAAGCTCGATTTCAATTGAGAGGATCGAACCAATGGCCAAAGGACAAATTGCGAAGCAACCGCGAGACGCGGAAGCCCAAGCAGGAAAACGCGCCGGTGAGGGTTGAGGCGACCTTCGCCAATCAGATGAAGGACGCCACGAAAAGCCGCCTGCAGGGCTGCAAGCACAAGAGATGAAGCCAAAAGGAAGCGCGCCAAGCGGCCGCGCAGCAATTATCAAGCGAGCGTCCCTACGACAACGTTCCGAACCTCAGGAGATCCAGCAGCGATGAGCTCTTTTCATCCAATCTATCGCTTCGACTACCCGCTTTTCCTCATCAAATCCGCCGTTGTGATAGCACTTGCCTTCTCTTCATTCATTGCCATTGGTGGAACTATTCTTTGACCAGGCCCCTCCACCGCGATCAAAGCCCACCCCTGTCCGATGAAAAGGCTTGGCTCAAAATCCTCGCCATGTATCGCCAGCCGCATCTCAGACGCAGCGTTTTCGAACTTGCAGTAACGGCCATTCCATTTGCGTTCTGCTGGGCTGGTGCCTTGGCGGCGGTTCACTACGGCTACTGGGCCGGGCTCGTTCTGATTGTTCCCGCAGCCGCCTTTCTGCTTCGCTTGTTCATGATCCAGCACGATTGCGGCCACGGCTCCTTCTTTGCGCGTCGCCGTATCGACGACTGGACGGGCCGCGTGATCGGCGTCCTGACGCTTACGCCCTATGATTACTGGCGCCGGGCGCATGCGGAGCATCATGCCTTGGCGGGAAATCTCGAGGGGCGCGGCGTTGGCGATATAACAACGCTGACGGTGTTGGAGTATGACCGCCGTTCCTGGATCGGTCGGCTCAGCTATCGCCTGTATAGGCATCCGGCAATCATGTTTGGCATCGGCCCCGCATGGCTGTTCCTGTTCAAGCAGCGGCTTCCCTTCGGCATGATGCGATCCGGTTCCTTGCCTTGGATATCCACCATGGCGACAAATCTGGCGATCGCGCTCATCTCCACGATATTGATATGGGCAATCGGAATCCTGCCCTTCCTGCTGGTGCATCTGCCCGTCGCCCTATTGGCCGCAACCGCGGGCATCTGGCTCTTCTACGTGCAACATCAGTTTGAAGAAACCCATTGGTCGAGAGAACCGGAATGGCAATTCCCACATGCGGCCCTTCATGGTGCATCGCACTACGACCTGCCGTTGGCTCTTCGCTGGATCACGGGCAACATCGGTATCCATCACGTTCACCACCTGTCGAGTAGGGTCCCCTATTACAGGCTTCCGGAAGTATTGAGAGACCACCCGGCATTGGCCGGTATTGGCCGCATCACCATGATGCAGAGCCTGCGCTGTGTAAAACTGGTTTTGTGGGATGAGCACAGGCGACGCCTGATCTCGTTTCGCGACGCCGCGCAGCTGCGTCAGCCACAGTAGTCTCGTTCGTCAAACAGCAATCTGGCGTTCGGAGCAGTTTAGCCGTCAGATTGTGGCACCGAAGGCTGACCCCTCGTTATATGAGCGTAAGCCTTTGATCTACAGACAGAAAATTGAAATTGGGAAGGGTCAGGATCCTGGCCGATGATGACCCCTCCAATGGCCGACGAACGTTCGGCGAGGTTGTCACCTTTAAGCTGGGGCATGGTCGCGCTGGGGATGAAGAAACAATCTGGGTTCAAAAGGAGGATGTCGCCGAATGGCGAAGCACCAGTTCCACGCGATAGCAGGGCTACTAGCCTCCGGTTCCGTCGCCTGACCTGCGCTGCCCCTCGATACATCTCAAAAATGTAATGTATCGCGCCGTTAATGCGCCCCCGTCGCCCATTGCCCGGTGCACGTCTAAGGCTAATCGCGAAAAGAACCTTAGACCTGCCAGCTAGAAACCAAATTTAGCCCGCGCGGTCTGACAAGCATCATCACCAGGAACACAAGCTCGGCAAACATCCGGCCGAACTTCATAGACAAGGCATGCCGTGCTTATGCCTACTTCACCCGCCAGCGCGGAACATCGCGAGCCTTCGCAGCGCATCCCGCCTTGGTCAGCTGCCACATAGTAGCCGGGGACCAAATCCAGATCGTCATCGGCTTCCGTGGTGAACCTGGGCCACTCGGATGAGTATGAGCAGCACGCTCCGCAGCTTTGGCAACCGACTTCGTCGATAAACGCCACGCTCGCCCTCGTCGCGCGAGGGAGATTTCTGTGCTTCACTTGTGCTTCAGAAGCCAAAGCTTGCCCGCCATGGTAATTCCGTGAGGCGAATGCGCCGCACCATCGGATCGATCGAGAGTGCGAAGGAGGTCAAGTTCCGTAAGCCGCTCCACCGTCGCCGTTGTGACCGACTTCACCTTGATTGGACGCTCTTTGAACCGGTCTGACTTCGCGAAAGTGATGGTAGCGTTAAGATGTGTCCAGGACTTGCCATCTTGGGAATGCAAGTCGCCATCCTTCGCAAGCTTCAAGGCTTTAACGTGAGACGGCGTCAACTCCACCGAAATGGCTTGGGAATTTGCGCTGAATTTCTCTTTTGTAATCAGAAACGGTCTCCTTTAATTTCCTTGGCTCCGAGATCCTTGTAATTTCGCCCTTAGCTTTAGCGTGCCTAAACCGCAGCATGGAACCGGACATAAATCCGGCTCCACTGTGCTTCCATCTCATCTCCATGCCAGTACATCCGTGGTCAGGGAGGCGAAAGGTTAGGCTGCCCGCGTTCTAAGTCTTACTTTTTCTGGACTGCTCTACGACAGGCTGCGCCAGTCTGAGCGCCCTGAGCTTTTGCGTTTTCTTTTCGCGTTCCGCCACTTCGGCTTCGAGAATATTGCGAACTGTCGCATTCATCTGCGTCGCTTTCGCGTCGGCAGAAAGTTTGGCAGGGTTGAAAAACGCGTCTTTCGTGATGGTCATGATCTCACTCCCATTAAGGCTACCTCTCCAGCAGGCGATCAGGCTTTGCGGGAATTTCTACGGCTACCGTCGGACTTGCCTTTGGCAGACGATGTCTTCGCATCGTACGATTGCCCGAAATTCGTTCCGCCAAGGTGACCGCCGCCACTGGTGTTCTTCACCTGACGGAGGGCCCGCTGGATTTGCTGGTCGGCATTTGTCTTTTTCATTCGATCACTATCTCTGAAAACGAGGAAAGGAAGGGAGTTCCGACTTTTGAAATGTTCGGTCGATGCCAGTAGATCCCTGGCAAAAGACCGATGGTTTCTTTAGGCGGCTTGGAGGTTTTCAGCGGCGCTCTTGCCCGAACGGGTATCCTCGACGACGTCGAAGCTGAGCTTCTGGCCTTCAGACAGGAAACTCATCCCTGAGCGCTCGACGGCGGAAATGTGAACGAAGATGTCCTTGCTGCCGTCCGTAGGCTGGATAAAGCCGAAGCCTTTAGTAGTGTTGAAAAACTTAACGATACCTGTGTTCATGACGATTATCCTTTTCAATCGCACGAGTAGTTGCTGCCCGACGAAAGCCGTCGGCAGTCAATGATCGATGTCTGTAAGAAAAGGTTCGCCAGCTGCGTCATATAACGCAAAGCAAAGCTCAAAAAGCAAAAGTCGATGCCCTATATATAATGAGCAATACGTCGTAATCAAGACGAGTGACCCCGCCCCCAATTTCTCTGTGATGTTCGAAAGCCTTCGGCGGCTTCAAAGGAAAACGTAGACGTGCTTTTTGATCCCACGCTGCGACGAGATCACTGAATTTCCTTGAAGGAGCGCAATCCAGCTCCTGCCAAAGCCTATGCGGCGCAATTCGGCCAAGACGTAATTCGGGTGCCCTTGTACCTCCCCTGGTTGGGGCGCAGGCCAAATCCGGCGTCGAGAGTGTGACGGGCGATACCGGGGTTTGCTTTTTCGCTCTGGCCGCTATCGGCGATCATTCCAAGTGCGCCGCACGGTATTCATCCGCCAGCCGGCCCTAGGCCGTCACCTCGATTTCGAGGGAAGTACAGTTGACGGTCGGACGCGTTTCGCTCGGTTATCGTCTACGACGCTGGCCCCTGGCGATCTGGCGCAGCATACTTTGACCCGCCGTAAGCATCTCGACGTGGAAGGTTGCGAGCGCCGCGATGAGTGAGAGGACGGCACCCGCAAACAACAAATCATCATCAAAAATCTCGCTGAAAATTGACCGCACTCGTTCGGGTATCAACGGAATTCTTGCAACAGAGCCCTAATTTTGCTCCCGACCGGCTTTTCTGCCGAACCGCGCACCTCCGCGTGGAGGAAGACGGCGCTCAGTCGGCCGATCATCGAAAAGTTATTATCAGTCTAAAGCAAAATGAAAACCAGGACGGTGACACCGGTAAACATCCCAAACCCGAGCCCGATCTTGTTGGCCTTGGCTTGTGCCCTACGCTGCATGATTCGGCGTTGCGCTGTCTTGATCTGCCCATTCACCAATTGCTCCGCCTCGTCGTATCGCCGCCTCTGCTCCTTAGCCAGTTCCTCGCGGACTTCCGGCGTGTCCTCCGGTATCAATTTGATACGTGCCGTGTAGCCCAGGACTTTGCGACATTCGACGTCGGCAAGAGCCTCTCTCATGGTGTCAAAGACGCCTTCGATCACGTAATCGACCATTATAAAGTATTTCATGGCTCCGTCCCCTGCCCCCGCTACATCTTAGACCTCCGCTGGCTCCTGAGCCACTATGCGCTTGGAGTGGTCTGCGAACGCGAGGGACAGACCAGCCAGAAAGTTCCGGGAAACACCGCCCGTCGTAATCGAAAAATTCCCTGTTCAGCTCGCTGGAATTTGCTATGTCTCTACAGGTACGACAGGAACAACGATCCTTCGATGGGACTTCCGACATGGACCAAGAAATCCATCCTGCCGCGATTGAGCACCTGCCAGTCTTCATCACCGCACCTGGGCAGACCGACTATCTTTTCGTGGCGGTCGCTATCTTTCTCCTGGTCATGGTCCTCGTTATTGGCAATCTCTATTTTCAGCTACATGCGCTTCCAGAGCGAATGGCGCATAAGACCAGCAAGATCCAGCTGGAAATCGTGGCGGTGCTGGGTTTGATCTCGTTGTTCACGCACAACCATCTTTTCTGGATTGCCGGTCTCTTGCTGGCTTTCATCGAATTTCCGGACTTCTCGACACCGCTCTACTCCATTGCCCGGTCGCTCGGGAAACTGTCCGGTCGTGACGTCCAGTCGACAGGAGACCCAGCGCTGGTTCGAGAAGAGCCGATCGTGTCAGAATCGAAGGTGGACTCCCACGGAGAGGGCAACTGAGCCATGTTCGAACTGATCCTGTGTTCCCTGCTGACGATCGTTCCAGACTATCTCTACCGACGCTATGGCCAAGGAAAGCGGATCGGCCGCGAAATCACACTCTATAGCGTGTGGTACGAGCTGCGCTGGGGCATTTCTGCTTGTCTCCTGCTGACGATTTCGCTGATCACCATGATCTTCTACTTCCATCCATCGACGTCGAATGTCACCGCCATATTCCGCACCGTAACAATTCTGCCGGAAACAGGCGGGCGCGTGGAAGAGGTATATGTCGGGATCAACCAGAAGGTCCAGGCCGGGGACCCGCTGTTCAGGCTCAACAGTGACGCCCAGAAGGCCGCGCTCGATGCGTCCAGGCGCAAGATTGCCGAAGTCGACGCCGCAATGAAAGTGGCTCAGAGCGAGCTTGCAAGCGCCGACGGCGAAATCAAGCAAGCCCAGGGAGACTACCAAACGGCCGTCGACGAATACGAGATGAAGAAGCAGCTCTTGAAGAACGACGCCGTGGCCAGGCGCGAGGTTGAGCGGCTTGAAACCAACATCGACAGTCGAAAGGGTGCGCTCGATTCAGACATCGCCAAAAAGCAGACCTTGCAAACGCAGATCGAAGAACTTCTGCCGGCTCAAAAGGCGAGCGCTGAGGCGGCCGAAAAACAGGCGCAGGTCGATCTCGACAAGACCGTCGTCAGGGCCGGCGTCACCGGGACGGTGCAGCAATTTACGCTGCGTCGCGGCGACGTGGTCAACCCGCTGCTGCGTCCCGCCGGCATCCTGGTCCCAGAAAGTGCGGGCAAAAACGTGCTGATCGCCGGCTTCGGGCAGATCGAGGCGCAGGTGTTGAAGACGGGAATGATCGCCGAGGCGACTTGCATCGGCCGGCCGTTCACCATCATTCCGATGGTTGTAACCGAGGTTCAGGACGTCATCGCCGCAGGTCAATATCGGCCGACAGACCAACTGCTCGACGTCCGGCAGGTATCGCAGCCTGGGACCCTGACCGTCTTCATGGAGCCACTCTTTACCGGCGGCCTCAACGGCGTTCCCCCGGGAAGCAGTTGCATCGCCAACGCCTACACGAATAACCACGACGCGCTTGCCGACAAGAACATCGGCACCTTGCGCTGGATCTTCCTGCATGTCGTGGACACTGTCGGGCTCGTCCACGCGATGATATTACGGCTGCAAGCCCTGTTGCTGCCTGTACAGACCCTTGTCCTGCAGGGCCATTAAGTCTCATCGATCCCATGCCGGAGCGGCAGAAAATCGGCGGTGCTGCTGACCGCCTGCCGCCCGGCTAAGGATGCCAGACGAGGAATCCGTTCGACCTGTAGCTTGGGATGGGCCAACTCCGGCGGGCTTGGAGAGCATTTAAAGAACCGGGCAAGAGCGTAGCCGAATTATCAACCGCAGGAACAAACCGTTAAACGATGCGCCGACAAGGCGGCGCCGGTAGTGCGCACAATCAAACTGTGTGGCCGCGGCAGGAGCGGGCGAGCGAAGGCTCTCGGCACTCCTTTCCTCAGTGGCGGCGAACCTTTTTTAACAAAGACCGTTTCCATCTCACGGACAAGGATCCGCCGATCCGCAGCTCTGTATGGGAGTTTTGAAATGGCAGGCAAGTCACTGGCCGATTTATCCGAAAAGATGCGCAAGATCGACTTTTGCATGATGTCGACGAAGACATCGAGCGGAGTAATCGCAAATCGCCCCATGAGCAACAATGGAGACACCGAGTATGATGGCGATAGCTATTTCTTTTCGTATGACAACACCTCAAAAATCACTGACATCGATCGCGATCCTTGCGTGACGCTCGCCTTTTGCGAAGCGCCCAGCATGCTCGGCAGGCCCGGCATGTTCATCTCGATTGAGGGCAAAGCGTCACTTGTCCGCGATCGCAGCATGTTCGATGACCACTGGGTGAAAGATCTGGAACGCTGGTTTCCACAAGGCGTTGAGACCCCGGGACTTCTTCTGATCAAGGTCCAAGCGGACCGGCTGAAATATTGGGATGGCGAAGACAACGGTGTCATCGAGGCGTGACTGAGACTTAGCTCCGACAGAGGCTTCGCCCTTCGTTATCGGTTCCCATCTGGAAGAGCGGGCTATTGCATCCACACTCTTTCTACTCGGCACAAGGGAAGAAGAATGGATGACAGAACTGACCTGTTCGACACTTCCGCTCTTCAGTGGCATCGACGCCAGTGCCTAGTTCCACCTGTTCGAAATTTCCGGACACGTTTCCACCGGGGACTTAATGCTTTTGAGCAAATGGACCGCATCTGCGGGTAAGCGTATATTAGGAATGTGGAAACATGGAAAAGACAAAGGTAAAGGCCTAACTCCAATCATGCGGATCCCCGCCGCAGAGGAGTTCTCTTCAGAAGTGCAAGGGGAGGTTCTCGCCCTCTCGTGAACCTCCCTCCTACTTCCACAACATGCAGACCGAGCGCCTGAAACGATTGAGATCCTGCTCATATGGGCATCTGGACGCGCTTGAAACTTTCGGCCATAACGCTAATTCTCGAGATGCAGCGTTCTGCTGTCAGGTCCACACGTCTGTAGGTCCATGCAAAAAAGCCCGACGACCCCGTCCGTCGGGCTTTGCTTTTTCAATTTTCTCACAGAGGGCGCGTAAGCGACATTTGCAACCTTGAACCACTTCGATCTCGCTACTTTACCACCATACCGCGGCGCCCGTTACTCGGCATCGGCCAAGTGGGCCTGGCACTGTTGCAAAGGTCTCGGCGCGCAGTTCAGTCGAAAGACGGCTAGCGCAGGCGCCGTGGAGAAAATCATGAAGAACGCCACGACAACTACTCCGGCTGGTTTGGCCGTCCTCGATGGAGCCTATTCCGGATCTCGCGGAGCGGGGGTGGGCCTTACGCAGTCTGCTGACGCGTTGATCGACGCGGCTGCCGAAGATACTAGTCAGCGTAAGGAACTTCTGACGAACGACGTTCCTCCCGGCGCGGGTGGCTAATGGACCGTGTCGATTTCTCCGTCGTGAATGCTGTCCTTAAGACGATCTGTCGCGAGGAAGGAATTGCTAGGGACAGGAAAGCAGTACTTCAGATCGCCACATTGCTGTTGGCACTTTGGAAGCAAGGCGAGCACGAAAGAGCCGCGCTGGAACGCGTTGCGCGGGAAAAACTGGCAGAGGCTTCGATCATCCTCCCCGATACAGATACGGAACAATCAAGTCTGGATCGGGTTTAGCCATATACGGGTCCCCCAAGATCGCGGAGGCGGTGATGTGGGCAATCTTGATTGGCGCAGCTCTTGTTGTCGCCGGAACACTCGTCCTTTCCGGCCAACGCTTGATAGACGGCTGAGTGATCCGCATCGAACGTTGCAGGGTGGCCGCACGCTCGAACCCCGAGGCCAGTATCTCCAAAAAACTGGCCAGCATTGGCACTGATTGCGATTGGGGCGTTCATTCCGGCTTTTGCTGGGTACTGGTGACGGCTTGACCGCGTCGTGCGGCGGCAGCATGCTCCGGAAGCTGTACTTGACGCTTCTTCGCAAAGGTTTACATTCAACCCATCATGTCTCTGACGGCTGACCACGGATGTACTGGCAGTTGTTGTTGAGACAGATTACGAGAGGTCGGCGCCGAGGGAGGTGCCGGCCTTTTTGTTTGCACGCCTGACAGGTGCCTTATGGACGCTAAAGGCGCCCGAGCTCCTGATTTGCCAATGACAACCAGTATTTGACGCCGTAAATGATTGCTCTATCGTCGAAATTGTATGCAGGGTGATGAAGGTAGGCACTGTCTCCATTCCCGACGAGAATGATGGCGCCCGGGCGTTGCTCAAGCATGTATGCGAAGTCTTCAGCCCCCATCGATGGCGCATAGGCCGTCTCGACACGACCCGCCCCTACGACGTTGGCGGCAGCCGACACGGCCACGCGGGTCTTCTCCTCGTCGTTGACGGTGACCGGATATCCTGGAATCCAGGTGATCTCGGCCTCCGTTTCGAAGAGCTTGGCTGCCATCCCCACGATATCGCGGAAGCGTTGCTCGACTGCGTTGCGCGTTTCAGGCTGCATTGTTCGAATAGTACCCCCTATCTTAACCGATGCAGGAATCACGTTAAGAGCCTGGTCGTTGCCGCCGTTCATGAAGGTGACCGATACGACAACCGGATCGAAGGGATCGGTAAACCGGGACGCAATCGACTGCAGCGCGGTGATCATATGCGCACTTACCAATACCGGGTCCCGGGTGAGGTTCGGGGATGCCGCATGCCCACCCTTGCCGTTGATCGTCACCAGGAACCGGTCGGCGCCTGCCATGAAAGGACCGCTGCGTATGGCGAATGAACCAACATCGACGCCTGGCTCATTATGCATACCGTAGACTTCTTCGATCCCGAAGCGCTCCAGGAGACCTTCCTCAATCATGACGCGGGCACCGCCACCGCCTTCCTCGGCGGGCTGGAAGATCAACACGATCGCACCTGGAAAATCGCGGCTTGCGGCCAGGCACTTCGCCGCAGCAAGCAGCATTGCAGTGTGGCCGTCATGACCGCAGGCATGCATGCGGTTCGGCACTTTTGATGCGTAAGGCAGATTGGTTTGCTCCGACATGGGAAGAGCATCCATGTCGCAGCGAAAGCCAAGCGTTTTGCCCGGACCTCTTGAGCCGTTGATGACGGCCACGACACCCGACTTCGCGATCCCCGTGACAACCTCATCGCAACCGAACTCATGTAGTTTCTTTGCAACGAAGGCCGCCGTCTCAGGCAGATCGAAAAGCAGTTCCGGGTTTTGATGTATGTGTCGGCGCCAAGTCTTTGCCTCTTCGGCGACAGCTTCGATGTCCAGTTTCACGTTCGGCTTCCTTCGTGATTTCCCCGGCGTTCTGTCACAAGAAACGCTCGCATTTCAAGCGACAAGCCGCGGCTCTCTGTATTGCTTAGCTGGCAAGGGCGAGCCATTGCGTCGAGAGAGGGTGCCTCCTCCACGCCCATGCGACTGAAGCCTCGACACCGGAAGCACTGATCGGAACGTCTCGGGGAACCCCGCACATTGACCGCTAACTGGCCACCTTCCAATTGATCACGGTGACATCGGAATCTGTCGAAAGACAGGGATGGGCGGGCTGGAGTTGCTTGACCAGTGTATTGACGTTGGAAAAACCACTTTGGCTGAGCTCGTCCGAACTCAGTGCCGAGATCGATTTTCTCTGGACGGAAACGACGTACACCGGGGTCGTTGGCCAACATCCACTCGCGGATCTGATCTCGAGGGGCCCCGGCTTGACCGTGCAGTATCCAACGCGAACCGCAATCGTCTTGGTGCCGTTTTCAACGGACGCCATGTGATTGTCCGCGACAATCATGTTTTGCATCATGCCTCCGATTATCTCTACCTCGGACCAAAGCCAGGGAACGCAGACCTGACGGGAGATGCAAAATAAGCAAACGGGAATGTGAGGCAAACGCAAAAGCCGAATAGCTGCTATGCGCGCCTTCCAGATTGACTATTGGAACGTGCCGGGAAACTCCTGCCGTCTGTCTTTTGCCGCCGATACACTCGGTCAGGCAGCGACGTCGCCCCAGGCTCTGGCGCCATCCCATCGCTCAATGAACGTGGACAGTTCGGGCGCTGTCACGGGTTTGCTGAAATAGTAACCTTGGACCTGGTCGCAACCCTCTTGCCTCAGGAATTCCGCTTGCTCCGGTGTCTCGACGCCTTCGGCTGTCGTAACCATGTTCAAGCTCTGCCCCAGGCCGATCACGGATTTCACAATGGCCCCGGACTTGTCCTTGCTGTCCATGTCGCCGATGAAGGATTTGTCTATCTTGATCTTGTCGAACGGAAACGAATTCAGATAGCCCAGTGACGAATAACCGGTTCCAAAATCGTCCATGGCGATCTTCACGCCAAGGTTCTTCAGACCGTTCAGGATCTCGAGTGCAGCCGACGCATCATTGATCAGCACGCTTTCTGTGATTTCAAGTTCGAGCCGTTCAGGCGCCAAACCGGTCCGCACCAGAACCTGGCGGACGGTTTCAACCAACTCCCTGTTTCGGAACTGGACCGGGGAGAGATTGACCGCAACTCGAAGGTTTTGCCAATCGAGCACCTGGCGGCAGGCCGTCTCGAGCACCCACTCGCCGATCGAAACGATGAGGCCAGTCTCTTCGGCCAATGGTATGAAATCGGCAGGCGATACCAAGCCGCGTGCTGGATGACGCCACCTTACGAGCGCTTCCACGGCAGCAACTTGACGCTTCCCGAGATCGATGAGGGGCTGATAGTGGACTTCCAGCTCGTCCTTTAGAACCGCCTGTCTGAGGTCGTATTCCAGTGCCTTGCGCTGCTGGAGTTCGGCGTCCATTTGCGCTTCGAATATCCGGTAGGTGGCACGCCCGCTCTGCTTGGCTCTGTAAAGAGCAATGTCGGCATTCTTCAACAGGCGCTCGGGATCGGTCTCTGTGGCGTCTGCAATGGCAATGCCGATGCTGACACCAACGTGCAGATCCTGCCCTTCGATCGTAAAGGGTGCGCGCACCACATCGATCAGCTTTCGGCTAAGCTCCTCTGCTTCAAGGGGTTGAGCAACGCCCATTTGAATGATTGCAAACTCGTCGCCACCGAGACGGGTGACCGTATCGTGCTTGCGCACGCATCCGAGCAGACGGTTCGACAACTGCTGGAGAAGCAGGTCCCCTGCCCCATGTCCGAGCGTATCATTCACTTCCTTGAAGTGATCGAGGTCGAGACAGATGATTGCCACGCGTGCAGTCTGTTCCGCGGTCGCTGCCAGTGCGATGTTCAGCCGTTCGTGAAAGAGCGCTCGGTTGGGTAGACCCGTGAGTGCGTCATGATGGGCAAGATGGCTGGCTCGCTCCTGTGCTTCCACCTCCTCGGTGATATCAGTCGCCGTTCCTCTAAAACCCAGGAACTCCCCTGACGAAGCAACGATCGGGCGCCCCGCCAGCCGGCAAATGCGCCCATTGCCGTTGGCGTCCCGATAAGCACAACGCAGATCCCGGAAGGCGCGCTGATCGCTGCTACCTGCCATCAGTTGCCTCCAGCCATCTGCATCCGTATCACGCGAGAAGAATTGTTCGAACGTCTTGCCGAGAATGGCTTGTGGCGAAAGTCCCGTGACGTCGCTGAAGCGCGTCGAGAAGTAGACCAGTCGGAGATCATTATCGCTCTCCCAAATCCAGTCGGAGGAAGCTTCAGCAACATCCTTGAACCTGGTTTCACTCTCTTTGAGCGTCTGTGCATATGCTTCGACAGTTTTTGCCGAGGCCTCCAGAGCCGAGGTCGAACGGCGAGCGTTTCTGACCACCAGAACGGCAAATGCCGCGAGCACGACAAGGGCGATGCCGAGTGGTGGCAAGATGAAGCGAAGGAGCTGCTCGCCCGGTTTCGGCGGAGACCAGGAGATCGTTCCGAGGAAAACGCGATCCTGAGTCAGGAGTGGGATCGAGGCCTCGGCATCGTCAACTCGATCAAGCGAGATTTTCAAATCGGACAGCAAGTAGTCGCGCCCCATCCGATCGAGAAACTTCTGGTCCAGTCGTTCGGCGAAAACCAACATGGTGAGGTCTCTTGGCTTTACGTTCGAACGGTCAATGGAGGGCGGAAGTATTCCATTTGCCGCCACCACATAGATATCGCTCCCGGACTTGATCAAGCTTGTCGTTGGGTCGGCCTGAATGGAGGCGACATTCAGAAGATCCCGAAGTCCGCGTGGCATCACTTTCAGCGCGTCGACGTCCTTCGGCTCTCCATCGATCAGCCCATAGATCGTGCGGTTGCCTGGAGCGACGGCGAATACCAGTTCGTAGCCGAGGTCCTTGTAAATGTTCGGCCCGATATTCCCGTCCGTCGCGGCCCAGGCAATGTTGCCACTCCTGCTAATGTTTTCGTAGACATCCTGACGAATGGTATAGTTGCGCAGATCCCGTCCGACCTCTCGGGCCTTTACTTGGAGTGCGGTTGTCGCAAGTCTCGTGGACGCTTCGACTTCCAGCTTGTTTTGTTGGCGTGCCGACAAGACAAGGACGACGGTTACGATCAAGATTGCGACAACCATGACTGCTGCCATGGGATAGACGATCCGTCGAATGAAATCTCGACCGGAAAAATTAGCCACATCATTGCCCAGACCGTGCATGCCATCCTCGCTCAGGTTGAGCGACACGCTACGGCACAAGTACAAATGACGGGTTAAAAATAGTTATGCTTTTTTAGTACCGCAGTTGCCCGCTATATGTCTGAACGTTGCTAAATGTAGAAGGGAGTGCCCGCGTATCCGAACACTTGAAACCAAGTACAGCATTCAAACTACAGCGAACGTAGTTGCAAGATGCTGCACACGGGGACCGGCCCCACTGGGTCTTGTGGGACAAGACCGGGCCGATAGGGATAGTTGGGTTGCGACAATAGTAGCGTCCGCGTTGAACCAACCTATTCGCACGGGCGACCTTGTAACCAGCGACGATCGCCGGCCAAGTTCGGCGGTCACGTTCCGGGTCAACCCTCGGATCTGACGCGTTTTTGCTGACGTGGGATCCGTAAGTCGCGCCTATCGATCGCGGCTACCCGACTATCGAGCGCAACTCGTCTGTGCATGTTGCGCTCGATGACGTTCAGGCACCGGATCCTATGCTTAACATCATAGCGTTTCGAACAGCGTCAATGAGCTTTTCGAGACCGCTGGATCCAACCGCGCAGTTCTTAGCCGCTACAAGCCAGGCCCTCGTTGAAGGGTCTGCGCGCTCGAACGGCGAGCGTGCGATATCGCTAAAATTTCAGTCTGGCGCCTGCGAGCACAGCATAACTGTCTTGGACACTTGAGACTTCGTCGTCGTACGAATAAGTACGTGCACCGACAAAAAGTTCGGTCTGCCAATAATCGAGATTCTGTACGACTTGCACACCGTAGGAATCGCTATCCGTTCCCTTGCCCTTGATGTCCCGACCAAAATAGGCGTCGACGGAGAAGGCTGTCTTGCCGACTTCAAATATATCCGTCTGGTAACCAACCTTGGCATAGCCGTAGTGTCCATCGATGGACTCCTTGTCCGAGTAGCCGGCTGCAAGGGTAAGGCTCAGGCCCGTTGGCTGATGTAGCAGTGAAACCGAGGCGTCGTAGATCGAATTGCCATCGCCCGGCCTCGAAAACGCCAATGCGCCGCTGATTTTGACGTCCTCGATCGTTTGGTCGTAGCGCAACGCAATGTCCCACACGGCGACGTCACTCGGCTCAGGTACGACTTGCGTCCCAAAGGACGACGACACGCTGAATCCGCCGTAGGATGGACTGTCGTAGCGGAATCGCAATTTTCGACCGAGACCATCGTAGTTTGTGAAAGCGTCTTTGACGCGTATTGAAGAGAGCGTTCCGTCATCAAACCTGAGGAACGGTCCGCCGGCCATGTCCGAGATAAGCGAATAGCCGACGACCGAGGTGCCGGACAAATCGACTTCGGCGCTGCCATCAGACGCCATGCTACCCTGGCCGAACCAGAACTTCCCGTATTCCTTCGACTCCATATAGACTTCTGCTTTTCGCAGAAGCTGTGCTTCCCAATCGTAGTCGCCCTTGTTGAGCTGATTGACGTTCGTTGTCGAATAGGGCGTCCATTCCCATTCGAGATTTCCGCCCACCGACCAGTTGTTCTCCATCTTGGAGTAAAAGCGAAAGCCGGCACGTGTCGAAGAGTTGCCGTTGTCGACGGGGAAGTAGTTGTCGGTCGAACCGCCGTCGTCGTAAACCAGCAAGCCTTTGTTGATCTGGCCGTAAAATTCCAGGTAGGCGGTGTCATCCCCGAGCCGCAGTTTCGGAATCCAACGCTCATCCGCCTTGCTCGTCTCAGAGGGTTTCTGAGCCGGTTTCGCGACCTCCTGCCCTACCGCGATCCCGGCCGGCAGACACAATGCGAGGAGAGAGTAGATTGGCGCATGCACGGCACTGTATTTAACTCGTCGCATCACGTGTCCCCCGGGGCGTTCCGTCAGCATGGGATAAGTGTCAACGTTGCACGCGAGGGACGCCAAATGCCAATCTACTGATTCGTCTTCCACATCGCAATCACGCCGTAGCTGTCGGGCTCGACTTTCCCATTTCGATCCACCTGAGCGAAGAGCGCAGGAAGATACAAGCCATTTCCGGTATGATACCGTAAACTACGATGCCTCTATCAGTTGTGGGTCCGCGCTATGCGAATCCTGTGACCGGCGCGACGGCGGGAAGGATATCCCGCCAGCGATTTCAGGCATGCGACTGGGACAGGCGGCAGCGCCGCATCCACCGAGGATGCAGAGCAATGCATTTTTATTCTTGTCGGCCACGAAAAATCTGTTTTACATGAGCGCCTCGCTGCTTGGCTTTCGGGGGATGCCGATGAGGTGGACGCGCAGGGATATTCTGCTTGGCGGTTTGGCTTCGGTCGGAACCTTGGCGGCGGTCGAGAAGCCGACTTTAGCTGCGGCCGCTTCCTATTTTTCCGGAACCAGTATCGACAACGGTGTGACGTTCCGAAGCACGAACTTTGCCAAGATCGACAGGAAGTGGCACCGCCAGGTTGTCAAATATTTCAGCAGCGAGCCGATTGGTACGGTTGTTGTCGATACGACGCATCATTTTCTCTACCTGATCATGGAGAACAAGACGGCCATTCGTTATGGCGTCGGTGTCGGCCGCGAGGGCTTCAAATGGTACGGCCGAGCCACGATCGACCAGAAGGCGCTTTGGCCACGCTGGACGCCGCCGCCGGAGATGCGTCAACGCCACCCCGAGCTGCCCGAGTCGGTAGATGGAGGTTCACCGAAGAACCCACTTGGGCCGCGCGCGATGTATTTGCTTCGCGACGGCGTCGATACCGGCTATCGTTTCCACGGTACTCTGGAGCCAGGCAGTATCGGCAAGGATGCCTCCAGCGGCTGCATTCGCATGTTCAATGAAGATGCAATCGATCTTTATCAGCGGTGCCCCATCGGCACCGCAGTACAGGTCCTGCCCCACATTGCCGATCAAGCTCAAAATGCCGCGCAGACGAACCAAGCGGTTCCGGTCGAATGAGGAATATCACCCTGATGTCTGTTTTAATCGGATGTTCTAGGCCTCTCGTCGCTGCGGCCATGCTCTTGACGCTTGTCGCATGCAGCACCACCGATATCGCCGAGGTGGAGGAGCCTGCCGTGGCGCCGATGACCGGACAGACCAACGACCCGGCGCCCGGCTTCGAGAACGTCGCGGCCGGAAGCGAACAGGACTTCATTCTGAATGTCGGCCGACGGACCTACTTTACGCAGGACTCGGCCACGCTTGATAGCGTCGCCAAGGTAACGTTGGATAAGCAGGCAACCTGGCTCAACAGCAACCCGCAATGGCTGGTCAAGCTGCAGGGATTTGCCGACGATTCCGGATCTGGTTCAGCAATGACGACACTTTCACAGCGACGCGCCGATGCAGTGATGGCCTATCTGGTTTCGAAGGGCGTGGACGCCAACCGCGTATGGGCCAAGGGCTACGGCAACGATCGCGAAGTCCGCGACTGCACGAGCCGCTCGTGCAAGGTGCAAAACCGGCGCGTTGTATCCAATCTTCGTACTCAGCGCGACTCGGTCTGACCGCAGTATCGCGCCCAGTTCGCATTGGCCGCGGCACGCGTGAAGGCCGTTGACACGCCGCTATGGGCTGGTCATGGATAAATGGCTGAACCTATGCAACTTCACCATCGCCCGTTTCGGCAAGGGATCCTATTTATCTGCGGCAGAGCTGGTAGACATGGCGATTCTTGGTAAGATCACACATGTTACGACCTACAGGTATGCCAAGCCTGTTACCTTCGGCACGCACCGAGCAATATTTTTGCCGCGACGTGGCGCATGGGCGCGTCTCCTCGGTTGGTCGGCGAGAACGAGCGTTCCCTCAAAGATTCATTGGATCAGCGATCCCCGTTCCAACACTGTGACCGTGATGGAGTTCAGCGAGGCCGGAGTCGAACTGACGTTTACGTTTGAGGTTCAAGGTGTCTTTTTCGGAGTAAAGGGAGTAGAGGCCTTCCCTTTGGAACCGCGCGCCGACGAAATCCCGGTGCAATATACCCCCGACGAATGGACCGATCTCGCTGGCTATTTGCGTCCGCATACTGAAGATCCTGATGGAAGCGTAGCCGCCTGGACCAAGCGCTTCGTCGCGCGCGACCAGGACCAAACCATCGATGTGTTGCGTCGGATGCTGAACACTTTCCAGGATGACTTTACCTACTGTGCGAGAGAAACAGAAGGAACCCAGTCACCTGGCGAAACCCTTCGCACCAAATCAGGATCATGCCGTGACTATGCCTGGTTGATGATAGAGGCATTGCGCCGGCTCGGGATCGCCTCCCGCTTTGTATCAGGTTACTTGTACGACGCGGCGTTGGACGGCGGCGCGGTCGGAACAACGGGCGCCGGCGCCACACATGCCTGGCTGCAGGTATTTCTCCCCGGTGCAGGATGGCTAGATTACGACCCGACGAACCAGATCACCGCGGGTTTCAATCTGATCCCGGTGGCAGTCGCCCGACATCCAGCTCAGGCAATACCATTGGAAGGCTCATGGTTTGGAGAAGCCAAAGACTATCTGGGCATGACGGTCGACGTCGCCGTCAACAAGATTGGTGAGATCCCGGATTTGTCGGAAGTCAGGGACTAGTTCGATCCATCCGCATTGTCCCGTTGTAATTCGGGGTAGCCTGCGACGGCAACCGCAATCTATGTGTCGCTCGACGGAAAAGCGGTCAGCTTGGCAATACACGTTCCTTGGATCTGCGCCATGGCGCAGTGGAAGACCGTCACAGGTGCGATTGTCTAACTTCGCAGAAGAATACCCTGTTCGGTCCTAATCAAACAACATGACACCACCGAGTAGCCACAGCTCGTGAAAATTTCGTTTTATCGGCGCATCTCTGATTTGCCGTAACAACTCGCCTGCGACTGCCGCTGTTGGTGTGATCAGGACGAGATCGTCAGAGCGACGCCGAGCAGAACGGGCAAAGTTCGTTGCCATACGACCGGGGGGCGCGGCAATCGTTGGCGTGCGTAAGATTTCCTAGGGCAGGCCTCAATCGTCATTCCACGTTCGACGTTACCTGCCGCCTGAGCCGCGCGTACTGAGGTCGAAAGGTCACAGTCATACACGGCGCAAATCGCTTTTGCTCCAGAGTGTTAGTTCCAAGCTTCACAATCACGTCGACCTGTACAATGATGAAGCCACTGCTGGGGATCCCTTGACTGTATGCCGGAGAAGCGCAGGTATGACGAAATGGAATGCATCATCGAAGTACCGTCGCATATCTTTTCCTTCTCTCCGCAAAAAAGCTCTTCCTCCCCTAGTCAGCATCCTTAGCTTCTTCATAACTCTGCCGGCGTTCGCGGATTGCGATCCGGCAATCCCCAGTTCAGGTCAGACGGTGACCTGCACGGGCAATCCGTCCGGCTACAGCAGCACCGCCAGCCTCGGCACGCTCACGGTCGATATCCTCAACAATACCAACTTCAACGGTCCGCTCACCCTTTCCAATATCGGCACTCTTGGCGTGACCAACGCGGGAAACCTGCAGAGCGTCACGCTCAACAACAACGGTTTCATCACCTTCGTAAATTCGCGGATCATCAATAACGGTCTGGTGATCACCGGCAATGGCACCTACTCGGTGACCAACAACGCCAACGCATTCATCAACGAAGCCTTTTCGTTCACGGGCAACAGCAACAACGCGATCACCAACAACGGCACACTGAACCAGGGCATCACGGTCAACGGCGACGGCACGACGACGATCCTGAACAGTGCAGGCGCCTACATCAACAATGGAGTCTTCATCAACGGAGCAAGCCAGACCCGCATCGACAACTACGGCACCATCCAGAGCAATACGCTGCTCGGCACCGGTAACGACACCATCGTCAATTACAATCCGGGGGTACTCAATGGCACGGTCGATCAGGGCGCCGGCAATGATCTCTTTCAAATGCTGGGCGGCCGGGTGAACACATCGGTCAACCAATCCGCAGGCACAGACCGCTTCGAGTTGTCGGGCGGCGAAGTCACGGGCTTTCTCAATGCCGGAGCCAACAACGATTCGATGCTATGGACCGGCGGCCTGATTGGCGGCATCGACATGGGCGACGCGAACGATGTGGCTCTATTCCAGGGTTTGACCGACACGCAGCTCAAAACGATCCAGATCAACGGCGGCCAGGGTAACGACACGCTGACCTGGCAGCATACTCAGGGCAGCAACCCGAATCGATTGATCAACTGGGAACTGATCTCGCTCGAGCAGGGCTCGACCCTCAAGATGAACAACAATCTTGTCCTCGGTGATAGCGGTACCGGCAGCGGCGCACTGAGCATCGACTCGACCAGCGTGCTGAACGGCAGCGGCTTCCAGTCTACGATTTCGCCAGCAACCGCAGGCGGACTTGTGACTGTAACCAACGCCGGTGTGATCGACCTCACAACCGGTTCGAACTCCACCTCGGACTCGCTGAAGATTGTCGGCAACTACGTCGGCAATTCTGGTCAGTTGTGGCTTCAGAGCATTCTTGGCAACGACAGCTCGCCGGCAGACAAGCTCGTGATCGATTCAGGAACGGCGTCTGGATTGACGGGAATTGTCGCAACGAATGTCGGCGGCGCCGGTGACGAGACAGATCGAGGGATCTTGGTTGTCGAGGCGATCAATGGGGCCACGACCGCGAACGGATCATTCTTTCTAAGTCGCCGCGTCAGCGCGGGGATCTACGAATATCTGCTGTACAAGGGCTCGTCAGTGCCGGGCACGGATAACAACTGGTATCTGCGCAGCGAGTCGGGTGACAACGGTGGCAACGGCGGTGGTGGCGACAACGGCGGTGGCGACAACGGAGGGAACGGTGGCGACGGTGGCGACGAACTTGACGGAGATGGCGGCGATCCGGGAACCTTCGATCCCGGTCCGACGATCCGACCCGAAGTTCCGATCATGACGGTCGTTCCAGCAGTGTCACGCGGCCTACTCAGGACGACGCTCGGCACCTTCCACGAGCGCCACGGCGAGCAGGATTGGATGGCCCGTGAGCAGGCTGGCAACGCAGTCTGGACGCGCGTTTTCGGCGAGAGCTACGATCAGGATCTAACCCGCCTACTCGACGAAACGTACGATGGGCAGGCCTTTGGCTTCGAAATTGGGGCGCCGTTCTACGAGCGCGAGGGCAAGGGTGTGCTGGATACGTTCGGCGTCTTTGCCGGCTATTCTCGTGCGTGGGGCGACATCACGGCGGACGCGCTCAATCTCAACAGCATCCACGTCGGCGATCTTTCGATCGACAGCTATAGCATTGCCGCTTATTGGACCCGAACCTGGGACAATGGTAGCTACATCGACGGCGTCCTGATGAATTCATGGCTGGATACCGACACCCACTCGATAGGCGCGTATGACAGCAGCTTCAACGGCGATGCAGTGACAGCGTCACTGGAAACGGGGACCAGGTTCAAAGCCACCGATCACTGGGATATCGAGCCGCAAGCGCAAATCATCTGGCAGTACCTGAATTTCGACCAGGCCCACGATCCGGGCGGCACAATCAGCTATGACGACAACGACGCCCTTACCGGTCGGCTCGGCGTACGCCTGCAGGGCAGTTACGACTACGATGGCAAACCGGTCTCGCCTTTCTTGCTCGCCAACCTCTGGCACGAGTTCGAAACGACCGATGTCGTGACGTTCAACACAATCCCGGTCGATGCCACTCGCAAGGCGACAATGCTGGAACTGGGCGGGGGTGCGACGGCGGATCTCTCCGAGAACGTGCGGGTCTATGCCAATGCATCCTATTATTTCAACCTTGGGGGCGAAGACTTCAGCGCCGTTTCCGGGCGGGTTGGGTTGAGGATCGTCTGGTAGCGGCTGATCAACATGACACGACTGGAGTGAAATTTCCGGGGTTGCCGCCGCAAGCTGCCGTGGATGCCACTGTGCGCCAGTAAACGGGCGAGCGGCAACAATTTCGCTTCCGGCCAGACCGGACACCTTGCGTTGACCCGTCGAGCGGGAAGGAACGGGCAAACTTGGCTCATGTCCCGCCACGCTGCGGCGTCAGGTGTATCTCAATCAGATCGCGGATGCATCGCCGATCAACCTAGCGGGGATAGCCTGCCCGAGTACCCGACAGACGCCTGTGATACATATGTGTCGAGGCATACAGGAAAGGACCCGATCCTTATCCTGCCCGATGCGCTGCGTCGGCCTGAAGGGCAAGACTATCATCTCGAAAACGCGTTCGGTGGCGGGACGAAAGCTCCGCAAGCCGATCGCGCTCCAACGGCCGACTGACTTTGCAAAGTGCGATGCGGCAGCATATTGTTGCGATGCATCAATCGTGTTTAAATCCAGCTCCGGACAAGGAGATGGCTTTGAACCAGTCAGCAACCGGGAAAGAAGATTCGCACAGGATTCTCGTCGTAGAGGAAGACGCAATCCTGCGCACGGTGATGGTTGCAGCTATCGGGGCCGCGGGCTTTCGCGCGATTGAAGCTGAAACTGGCGACGGGGCCTTGCGATGTCTCGATCGCCACGGTGATATCGCACTGGTGTTCACCGCGATCAACATTCCTGGCAATGTGGACGGTGTCGCCTTGGCAGTTCAAATTCACCGTCACTGGCCGGACATTGCGATCGTCATCACATCCGGGATCGTCAGCCTCAGGCAATCGAGCCTTCCTCGCCGCTGTCGTTTCCTGAAGAAACCCTACCGCCCGGATGATGCCATCGTCTACTTCAAGCTGCTGTTCGAACTGGACAGAGAGATCCCAGACTTTGGGCTTCAGTCGCGTCATGCTGACGTCATTGGCCTGGAAACGAATTGACTTCCAAGGGCCCATTTGGCGGGGCCGACGTCGAGTTTTGGCTGGATACTAAAATGCCTTGCCTTGCTTCCACCGCATCGATCTTGCCTGCGCCTTGATCCATTCCCAACTGAAGCCGTGAAGCGGACCTCTCGTTTGTCAAACTCGCTTCACGATCGCCCGCTAGGACGAAGCCAGAGGTGACATTTGATGACCAAGCCGTGGACTTACAGTCGTGGACCGATTGCGGCCAACGAGTCCGATCTTGCCAAGGCAGGAGACATCAACGCGCTGCTGCGCCAGCCCATTGATGTTTTGCCCGCGACGATCGGCGATCCGATCAAACCGTTTGCAGTTGGTCTCTGGAACGAAGTCCGTCTACTGTTGAAGCCAGATATCTCCGTAACGACGCTCAGGAAAGCGACCGGAGCCTACATCCACTCGAAGCGATATTTCTTTGCGACTGCGCAACCGGACTCAATGCGTTTTGATCTCCAGGGCAAGCCGATCGAACCTGTCTCCACTGCAGATCGTCTGTCCGCTCAGGCACGCTATCAGCGTATCAAACGATGCGATTTGCAGCTCGACCCTGACGCCGACATCGCTCCCTCTCTCCCCTCGAAGGTAGACCGTATCCGTGCCGGTTTGCTCGCCAGGCGGCCAACTTAGCCACTGTATCGGTGAAGCTCCGCTCTTGCGGCATCGAACCGACCTTGATGAGTAAGGGGGGCAAAATCGGTGGCAGCACGTTTGTCGTTGAAGACGACGGTGATTGTTGGGATGTACTGCCTCCGAACTAATCGGAGGGAAACATGTTTGCAACTGCGGCCACATGACAGACACGGCGGCAAGTCGTCGAGGCGTGGCGCGTCGGATGCACGAGCATTCGCCTGCTCACCTAGTGCTTCTTGATTAATTGCAGGACATCGCAAAACGCTTTATTTTCCCTTGCAGGGTGCCTCGACGAGACGAGACGAGACGAGACGAGACGGGACGGGACTGGGCATGCCAGGCCGGGCCGCTTCGGTTTCCGCACCAATCCCAGATGCTGTTCGATGATACGATCAGGAGGAGAGGTACGATGGGCGAAACGACGCCGGACAACATCATGCAGCTCGGCATGGGGTTCTGGGCCTCCAAGGCCATGCTCAGCGCGGTCGAGCTCGGCGTCTTCACCGCACTCGCGGCCGGCCCGGCCAACCTCAGCGACCTGCGGGCCAGGCTGCAACTGCATCCCCGCGCGGCCCGCGACTTCTTCGACACCCTGGTGGCCCTGAAGCTGCTCGAACGCGAGGACGGCCGCTATCGCAATGCCCCTGATACAGACCTCTTCCTCGACAAAGGCAAGCCCTCCTATATTGGCGGCATCCTCGAAATGGCCAATACCCGGCTCTACGGTTTCTGGGGCTCGCTGACCGAAGCCCTGCGCACCGGAGAGCCGCAGAATGAAGCCAAGCACAGCGAAGACTTCTTCGCCGCGATCTATGCGGAGCCGGCGCGGCTGCGTGGGTTCCTCGAAGCGATGAGCGGGATCAGCGCCGGTGCGGCACAGGCGATCGCCGCCCGGTTCGACTGGTCGAAATACACGACCTTCGTCGATGTGGGCGCGGCGCAGGGCATGGTGCCGGTGGTGATCGCGCAAGCGCATCCGCATCTTCAGGCCATCGGCTTCGACCTGCCCGCCGTGCAGCCGATATTCGACGAGTTCGTCGCCCGACAGGGTCTCGCTGACCGTATCCGTTTCCAAAGCGGGAACTTCTTTGACGGCCCGATGCCGAATGCGGATGTGATTTTGATGGGGCACATCCTGCACGACTGGGATCTTGCCGAGAAGAAGATGCTCTTGGAAAAGGCCTTTGCCGCGCTGCCGAACGGCGGGGCCGTGATCGTCTACGATGCCGTCATCGATGACGAGCGCCGCTTGAACGCTTTCGGCCTTCTGATGAGCCTGAACATGCTGATCGAGACCCCCGGCGGGTTCGACTACACCGGCGGCGACTGCCAAGCATGGATGCACGACGCCGGTTTCGTGGCGACGCGCGTCGAGCCGTTGCTGGGGCCGGACTCGATGGTGATAGGCTTCAAGCCTGACTGAGCGCAAACCGCGACCGCCGCCGGTGGTCCGCAAGATCGACCAAAGATGTCGATCGCCTGGCGTGCCGGGGGGCAAAATCGGTGGCAGCAGTTTCGGTGAGCGAGCATAGAAGTGTGCATAACCCGGCGTTTTGAGTCTAGGTGTGTGGTCCCGGAATGAGATGGTGCGGATTGATTTTGAAGATTGACGGGTCCCTTGTCCAGGCGTTGCAGATTGCTTGATAGGGCGTTCGCCATCGGAGCGCCTTGAGGTGTTTGGCGAG
>NZ_JACUZZ010000044.1:0-27633 GCF_014851595.1 Rhizobium sp. RHZ01 | reverse complement strand
GGAACCAATCAGCAACAAAGCCAATCTTAAAAGAAACTTGAGAGCGAAGGACTTCGTCGCCAGCAGCGCCGCCGCCCTCGTTCAGTGAGGGGGCTTATAGATCCTACCCCTTTTCTAAGTCAACAGCCGTTTTCAAAAAAAACGAGAATTCTTGCATCGCATTGAATTCTAAGAGCGATTTTCCAAGTGGCGCTTTTGTCCCCTTGGATCGCGCCGATAGCCGGGTCATTTGTCGGGAAATAGCGCGCAAAAATCCGATGACGAGATCCTTCGCCCTCACATCTTCACAATCGGATGGTCTCAAGGGCTGATCATTTGGATGCGCGCAGGCGTCCCATTTGACTTCTATTGGCAAACTATGCACTTTTCGGCGCCAACTAGAGCTGCCCGAGAAAGCCTACCGAAAGGACGCGGATCCACCTGCCATGATGACGGAGAAGATGATGATCCGCTCGTTCGGCAACGAGCCGCCGCTTCTCGCTGATGGCAGACGCGCGCCCGACCGCCGCGAGGTTTCATTGCGTTGGCTTTCGGGTACGTTCCTCACCGGCATTACCTCGAGCGTGCTGATGGGCGTGGCGCTGTTTGCGGCACTCGACGGCCGCCAGCAGTTGGCGATTCCCGCCGAGGCCTACGCCAATATCAATGCCGAAGCCAACGCAGATACTGATGTAACGCGCGGCAGCCGTTTGATTGCAGCCGCGATTGCCGCCAAGCCGTCGGACCGCAAGATCATGGAAGTCTCGACCGTCGTGCACGAGGGCGACAAGGAGGTCGTCCGCCGCCAGCCCTTCGCGCGTGTGAAGATGACGCTTGCCGCCAACCACGTCGCGACCGAGGACTATCCGAGCTTCAATCCGCTGACGATCTTCTCGGCGGACGAGCCGGACGCGCAGCCGACCGTTCGCACCGGGCAGATCTACGGTTCAGACGTGGAGTCCGAAGTCAGCCTGAAGACCGTAGCCTATCCCACGACGAGATCCGATCTCCAGGTGGCGCCCGGCATGACGCTCGACGAGATCGAGGAGAATGTGCGCTCCAACGGCTCAATCCTGACCGACGGCGCCGCCCAAGTGGCAGCACTCTACTATGTCGACCCACGCCGCTTCTCCAACGACGATAACGACGTTGACCTGACAGCCGGCCTGACGGCGCGCGTCCTCGAGCAGAACATGACGGTCTCCGCACCGGAATCGATCACGCCGCAGACCGAGGAATTCGCCGACGACATCATCCCGGTGCGCCAGTCGACCTCGATCATCAAGGCGATGACGGACTCGGGCTATCCCGAACTGCAGGCCAAGGGGCTGGCAGGCTACCTCTCACCGATGATCGGATCGGACGACCTCTCCAAGGGCGATGTGTTGCGCATCGGCATCCTGCAGAAAGGCGAACAAGCAAAGATCATCCGCGCCAGCATCTATCGCGGCACGCGCCATCTTGTCACCGTGGCGCTTGACGACCACGATCGGTTCGTGGCCGGCCGTGAACCACCTGAGATCGACGCAGTCACGACCGCCTTCGACGACAATTCGACATCGGTCCCGTCCAACCAGAATCTGCCACGCGTCTATGACGGCATTTATCGTGCCGCACTGTCCTACGGCATGACCAAGGACATGACCGCCCTGATCATCAAGCTGCTGGCAAGCAGCGTCGATTTCCAGGCGGAGCTGCGGCCGACCGACACGCTGGAAGCCTTCTTTTCCGTCGCCGATTCCAGCGGTCAGGCAACGGAGGATTCCGAGCTACTCTATGTGAACGCGCGTTTCGGCGACACACAGACCCGCTTCTACCGCTTCCAGGATGCGGAAGATGGGTCGATCGACTACTTCGATCAGGACGGCAAGAGCATTCGGCAATTCCTGCTGCGCAATCCCGTTCCGAACGGCATCTTCAAGTCAGGCTTCGGCATGCGCCGGCACCCGATCCTGGGCTTTGCCCGCATGCATACGGGCGTCGATTGGGCGGCACCGCGCGGCACGGCGATTATCGCAGTCGGCAACGGAACGGTCGAGAAGGCCGGCTGGGATTCCGGCGGTTATGGCAACCAGACCATCGTCCGCCACGCCAACGGCTACGAATCCTCCTACAATCACCAGAGCGCCATCGCCAAGGGCGTCGTTCCCGGCTCCAAGGTACGTCAGGGCCAGGTAATCGGCTGGGTTGGAACGACCGGCGAATCCACCGGTCCGCATCTGCACTACGAGATGATCGTCAACGGCACCAAGGTCGATCCGCTGCGCGTGCGCCTGCCAGGCGGCAAGTCGTTGAAGGGTGAGGCGTTGGCAAAATTCGAGGACGAGCGGCAGCGCATCGACACCCTCCTCGGCAACCAGCCGCCGCCACAAGTGGCAAGCAAGTAGCGTCCATCAAAAATGGCGGCCCGGGGCCGCCATTTTCTTTCCTGTTGTCGAGGCCTTAGGCCGCTTCGTTGACCGCGGAATTCCGCGTCCGGAACAGCAGCCGATCCGTACCGCCTGTGATCTTCACCGTCGAACCATCCGGAACCTGCCCGGAAAGGATCTGTTCGGCGAGCGGATCCTGCACGTATTTCTGGATCACCCGCTTCAGCGGCCGCGCACCATAGACCGGATCGTAACCCTTGTTGGCGAGCCAATTGCGGGCATCGTCATCGAGCTCGAGTGTGATCTTGCGTTCGGCAAGCAATGCCACCAGACGCATCAGCTGGATATCGACGATCGCGCCCATTTCCTCGCGCTTCAGGCGATGGAACAGGATGATCTCATCGATACGGTTTAGGAACTCCGGCCGGAAGTGACCGCGCACGACGTCCAGCACCTGCTCGCGGATCTCATCTGTGTCATGACCGTCGGGTAGCTCCGTCAACATCGTAGCACCGAGGTTCGACGTCATGATGATCATCGTGTTGCGGAAATCGACTGTCCGGCCCTGACCGTCGGTCAGGCGACCGTCGTCGAGCACCTGCAGCAGCACGTTGAAGACGTCAGGATGCGCCTTTTCGATCTCGTCGAAAAGAACGACCTGATACGGCCGCCGGCGAACGGCTTCCGTCAGCGAACCACCTTCCTCATAGCCGACATAGCCGGGAGGCGCGCCTATCAGCCTGGCCACCGAGTGCTTCTCCATGTACTCCGACATATCCATGCGCACCATCGCCGTTTCGTCGTCGAAGAGGAAGCGGGCAAGCGCCTTGGTCAGCTCCGTCTTGCCGACGCCGGTCGGGCCGAGGAAGATGAACGAGCCGATCGGCCGGTTCGGATCCTGCAGGCCGGCGCGCGCGCGGCGCACCGCCCGCGACACTGCCTGAACCGCATCACCCTGGCCGATCACCGATTTCGCCAGCTCGTCTTCCATACGCAGAAGCTTGTCGCGTTCGCCTTCCAGCATCTTGTCGACAGGGATACCGGTCCAGCGGGAAACGACATGCGCAATGTTGTCGGGGATGACGACCTCCTGCACCATGGCGCTGCGATCGCTGTCCTGCTGTTCGGCCTCCGTGAGCTTCTTTTCCAGTTCCGGAATGACGCCGTAAGTCAACTCGCCGGCGCGCTGAAACTCACCCTTGCGCTGGGCGATCGCCAGATCGTTGCGGGCCTCATCCAGCTGCTTCTTCAGATCGGCGGCGAGGCCGAGCTTCTGCTTTTCCGCCTGCCAGCGGGCCGTCAGGGCGTCGGCTTCTTCCTCGAGGCCAGTCAACTCGGTTTCAAGCCGCGTCAGCCGGTCGGCAGACGCCGTATCGGTTTCCTTCTTCAGCGCTTCGCGCTCGATCTTCAGCTGCATGATGCGGCGATCGAGTTCGTCCAGCTCTTCAGGCTTGGAATCCACCTGCATGCGCAGCCGCGCAGCGGCTTCGTCCATCAGGTCGATCGCCTTGTCGGGCAGGAAGCGGTCGGTGATGTAGCGGTTGGAAAGCGTCGCAGCCGCAACCAGGGCCGAATCCGAGATACGGACCTTGTGATGCTGCTCGTACTTTTCCTTCAAGCCACGCAAGATCGAAATCGTGTCCTCGACCGTCGGCTCCTCAACCATGACAGGCTGGAAGCGGCGGGCTAGGGCCGGATCTTTCTCAACGTGCTTGCGGTATTCGTCGAGCGTCGTCGCACCGACGCAGTGTAACTCGCCACGCGCAAGCGCAGGCTTCAGGAGGTTGGAGGCGTCCATCGCCCCATCCGCCTTGCCGGCACCAACCAGCGTGTGCATTTCGTCGATGAAGAGAATGATCTCGCCGTTTTCGGCCTGCACCTCGTTAAGCACGGCTTTCAGCCGCTCCTCGAACTCGCCGCGATATTTCGCGCCGGCGATCAGCGCGCCCATGTCGAGCGCCATCAACTTCTTGTCCTTGAGTGATTCAGGCACGTCGCCGTTGACGATACGCAGTGCGAGGCCTTCGACAATGGCGGTCTTGCCGACGCCAGGCTCGCCGATCAGCACGGGGTTGTTCTTGGTGCGGCGGGAGAGAACCTGGATCGTGCGGCGGATTTCGTCGTCACGGCCAATGACCGGATCGAGCTTGCCCTCGCGGGCTTCGCCGGTCAGATCGCGGGCATACTTCTTCAGCGAGTCGAAGCCTTGTTCGGCGTTCGAGCTGTCAGCGGTGCGGCCCTTGCGAATTTCATTGATGACTTGGTTGAGCGCCAGCGCGGTCACACCGGCATTCTTCAGCGTCGTCGACGTCGAAGCCGAAGACTCGATCGCCAATGCCTGCAGCAGGCGCTCGACCGTGACGAAGCTGTCGCCGGCCTTCTTCGCTGCCTCTTCGGCAGTGGAAAGCACCTTGGCAAGCGGCTGCGCGAGATAGATCTGCCCGTTGCCGCCGGATACCTTCGGCAGCTTGGCAAGTGCGGCATCGTTGGCAAGGCGCGCCGCTTTGGGATCACCGCCGGCGCGCTCGATCAGCGAGGCGGCCATGCCCTGGTCGTCGTCGAGCAGCACTTTCAGTACATGTTCGGGTGTGAACTGCTGGTGTCCCTGCGCAAGCGCATAGGTTTGGGCGGACTGAATAAAACCGCGCACCCGCTCGGAGTATTTTTCGATATTCATGCTGTACCTCCATGGATCGCCCTGCCCTCATAAGGCACAGGCCGATGACTGAGATTGAGCTCCCTTAAATGGCAAGCCCATTTGTTCCGCCGCGGTTGGGATTTGCGGCTGACGAACCTGGGCTGGATATGGTAGAGGATTTCAAAAGTTTAAAGAGGCGATGACGTGAAAAACCCCGGCCTTTGCGACCGGGGGTTCTCATTTCATGTCCTGTCTCCGCCGGAGCCATGTCGGCTGCCGGCAGCCATCCAATCACTTGATTTCTTCGATGTCGTTGGGCTTCCAGGAGCCGTCAAAGGCCGGCTGCGTGGGTCCGTAGATGCGGATGTAGCTGAACCAGCCACGTCCGGACTGGGTTTTGATCCAACGGCCTTCGCCATCCTTCGGCGCCGTTGGACCAAAATAGAGGTCGACCGGCTTTGACGTGTCGATGTCCTTCAACTCAAAGAGCGAGCGGAGCGCCGCCTTGTCCTGATCCGTCTGCACGTCGGAGCGAGTCTGCGCGTCATAGAGCGTCACGGACCAGAGCAGCTTGCCCGGGACGGGCTGGGGAATCGTCAGCTTGTAGTTCTTGCTCCGTCCAGAAACGCACCGCTAGCGTCGCGAGCACCGAGCCAATAGAGCCGAGCCCGCGCCGGCCGAACGGTGGAGTATTGCGGGCGTGACGATCGCCTGTGCGAACCAGCGATCATGTGCCTCCAGATCGACGCCCATCGGCGTCTCGAACTGGGCAGCGTTGGGAACCAGGCCGACCCACTCCCATTTGCGGTCCGGCCACGCAAAGCGGTCCGGCCGATCGCTATCGAACGCCGATACGAGAAGCTGGTCACGACCAACCTTCGCAGCTTTTTCGAGGATAGCTTTCGTACGGGCATCAGGTGCGAACGGCTTGCCCTTTTAGATACCGAGCGTCGCAAGAAGCCCTACATCGGTGTGAATTTCTCGACGAGGGGTTCCTCATCGATGATCCGCTTCAATACCTCCCAGAACTGGATGTTGTCCTCCCACTTGAGAGAGGTGCTGTCCATTGCCTTCTCGGTGGTGTCGACGATCGCGATTGGCTTCGGCTTGCTGGCCGTACTCAAAGGGTAGACCTTGATGGCGTGCAGCGCCTTCAGCGCCTTGTCCTGGTCGCCACCGACCGGCAGAGCGCGCACAGCAAGCAGAACTTTGTAGGTGGCCGACTTCCCGACATGGTAGCCCTTTGGCACCTTGCCCTTGTAGTCCGGCAGCAGGATGAGGTGCTTTCCACCCTTTCCGCCATCCGGGCCGGGGAGATTATGGTCGTTGATCAGGCCGATATAGGCGCCCGGCGGCAACTCAACCACCATCGGACCGTCCCTCTTTGGTGAGGACAGCCCGCGCCGTTTGGCCGGCGCGGGCTGTCGCGGTGTTTGCCTATTGCGGGGCAAGCCGCTCGAGTTCATTCAACCGCTTCAGTGCCGCTTGCTGGCGAAGCAGCCCGTAGTTGATGCCGCTGGCATTGAGCGAGCTGCCTTCCTGATACGGGAACTGGTCGAAGTCTGAGAAGAAGTCCTTGATCTTCCCCTGGATCGGAACGAGCAGCCACATGTTCCTTGCAAGGAACTCGATCGCTCCGCCACCGTCCTCCATGCCACGCTCGTAGGGGTCCATTCGCAGGTTGGCGATCATAGCCCATGCTGGGACTTCACGGGTGGCCGTGGCAATGTTGCCGTGGCTCGCGATGGCAAAGCTCAGCTTCCAGTCGTTCCAGCGAAGCGCATTGAGATTGCCGCCCTGATCGAAGTAGTAGACGACATCGCGCGGGCCGCTCTGAGCCTCACCCTTCAGGAAAGGCAAAAGATCATAGCCGTCCAGGTGAACCTTGAAATCCTTGGTCCCTGACTTGAACCCGGCCTTCATCTGCTCCTTGATGTCGGATATCCCGGCGGCGCTCGCGAATGTCGGCATCCAATCCATTAGCGTAACGATCTCATTCACCTCGGTCCCGGGTTTGACGACGCCCGGCCAGCGAACCATCATCGGAATGCGGAAGCCGCCCTCCCATGTCGTGCCCTTTTCACCGTGGAACGGCGTCTGGGCACCATCAGGCCACAAGGCAAGCTCGGCGCCGTTGTCGGTCGTGTAGAGAACGATAGTGTTGTCGGCGATGCCGAGCTGATCCAGCTGCTCGAGAAGCTGGCCGACGTGACCGTCGTGCTCCACCATACCGTCGGCATGAATGCCCTTGCCGGTTTTTCCAAGCGAGTCCGGCTTCAGATGGGTGAAGACGTGCATTCGGGTCGAGTTGAACCAGCAGAAGAACGGCTTGTCAGCTTTCGCTTGCCGATCGATGAAGTTCTTGGCGGCAGCCAGGAATTCCTCATCGACCGTCTCCATACGCTTCGTGTTGAGCGCACCGGTATCTTCGATCTTGCCGTCCGCAGTTGACTTGATCACGCCACGCGGACCGAACTGCCGGCGGAACGCCGGGTCCTTCGGGTAGAAGTAGCCTTCCGGCTCTTCCTCGGCGTTGAGGTGGTAGAGGTTGCCGAAGAACTCGTCGAAGCCATGCTTGGTCGGCAGGTGCTGGTCCTGGTCGCCGAGGTGGTTCTTGCCGAACTGGCCGGTCGCATAGCCCTGCGTCTTCAACACGTCGGCAATCGTCGGCATCCAGTCCTGAATGCCGTGCGGATCGCCGGGCATGCCGATCGTCAAGAGGCCGGTGCGGAATGGTTCTTGCCCGAGAATGAAGGAGGCGCGGCCCGCAGTGCAGCTCTGCTGGCCATAGGAATCGGTGAAGATTGCGCCTTCCCTGGCGATGCGGTCGATATTGGGCGTGCGATAGCCCATCAGCCCCATCGTGTAGGCGCTGATCTGCGGTATGCCGATGTCATCGCCGAAGATGACAAGAATATTCGGCTTCTTGCCGGATGGTGCCGCCGCCGTCTGCGCCTGGGCTGCTGCGAAACTCACCATGCTGGCGACCGTGGCGGCCCCGGCGGCAAGGGCTGTTGACCCTATCAGCAGATTACGGCGCGTGAGGTTGCTGGCGTCGGAGGAGGATGATCGTACGCTGTCGTCGCTGGCCATTTCGCGTGTCTCCCGTCAAACGTGAACTTTTGGAATGTTGTCTGGTGATGAGATGCATCGGCGCGAACCAAAGAGGCATAGCCACAGCGTAGACGTAAGTACGTTACGGTAAATGCACGACACTTTAACGGTCGGAGGCGAGACGGCGGCAGAAACGAAAAAGGCCGCTCCATAGAGCGGCCTTTTATCCATTAGCTCGGATCGTTGAAGCGATCCGGTTATTCCGAAGCGGCATCCGCCAAAACAGGCGCATCGCCGGAACCTTCACCCTCGGCCGGAGCCTCGCCTTCCGCAGCGCGGCGCGGACGACGCGGACGGCTACCGGCAGTGCGGCGACGCGGCTGACGCTCGCGCGGCTGGCCTGCAGCACTTTCCTCGTCCATCGAAACCTCTGCCGGAATACCTTCGATCTCCGGCTGCGGGCCGCTGCCATCGTTCACCTCGGGCTGCGGCGCTTCAGCTGCGACCGGGGCCGGCTGCTGTTCCTGGCGACGCGGCTGGCGGTCTTCGTTGCGGCGCGGCTGCTCGTCGTTGCGACGCTGCGACTGTTCTTCCGAACGGCGCTGCTGATGCTCGTGCTGGTGACGCGGTGGCTGGACGATGACAACATCGTCATTGTCGATGGCTTCGACATCGTCACCATCGCGCTCCGCACCTTCACTGAATTCGTTGCGGTCGTCGCGCTGGAAGCGCTCCTGCATCTGCGCCTGAGCGGCTGCAATGATGCGGTTATAGTGTTCGGCGTGCTGCAGGTAGTTTTCAGCGATAACGCGATCGCCCGAACTCTGCGCGTCGCGCGCAAGTTGTGCGTACTTTTCAGCGATATGCTGCGCGGTACCACGAATCTTAACGTCTGGGCCGGAGCTGTCGTAGGTCCGCGTCAACGGGTTGCCGCCCTTGCGGTTGAAATTGTTGTTATTGTTATTTCCGCCGCCGCCGCCGCCGTTGTTATTGCCACGCCCGCGACCGCGCTTGTTCTGCTGTCCTGGCCTCATAGATCGTTCACCTGAATTCTCTGTTTGTTGTGGAGTTATGGCACCAACGGCCGTGGCCGGTTCACCGGCTCAGAGCCCTCGTGCCGCAAGCATACTGCGCCTTCGCGCCAACCTGCCGCTTGTTCTCAAGTCAGTTTGACTGATTCACGCATTGGGTCGTATTCAACCTTTGAAGCTCTCGTTTAAAAGAGCGGACCCCCGAGGCCGAGTTAGTTTCGAACGTCTCACCGTTCTGTCCTATCTCTCCAACGCGTGGGGTCAACCTATATTGCTTCCCGTGGAAATCCAAGCCTTTTCTTCGCAATGACACCAATGTCCTGTTCAATGCTTAAAGTCGTCGCGCGTCACTTGAGCGCGAACACAAGCGCCCGGTCATTCTGGCCGTAATCCTTTACGGATTCCAGAAGCTTGAAGCCTTCAGCCTCGAAAACGTCCGTCACGTCGTTTCGCTGGTCGTAGCCGATCTCAAGTCCCACAACGCCGTTCGGCTTTATGAACCTTGCCGCATCCTTGGCGATGGTTCTGTAGGCGTCAAGGCCATCCCGGCCGCCATCCAGTGCGGCATGGGGATCAAATTTCGTCACTTCGGGAGCGAGAGTGTGAACGACCTTAGAAGCGATATAGGGCGGATTTGAGACAATCGCGTGAAACGAGCCGTGGATATTCTGAAACCAACTGGATTGAATGGCTTCGAAGCGATCCTGCAATCCGTTTCTTTCCGCGTTTGATTTCGCCGTCTTCAATGCATCGGCCGATATATCGCTGCCGACGCCTGACGCTTCCGGACATTCGCTCAACAGAGCAAGGCATATCGCCCCGGTTCCGGTTCCTAGGTCCAGAATATGGATATGGCCCTCGGTATTTGCAAGGTCGCGCAGATAAGGAAGCATCGTATCGACGAGAATTTCCGTATCAGGCCGTGGCTCAAGGGTTTCCGCAGACAAAGACAGCGGCAGGCCATAGAATTCCCGTTCGCCGAGAATGCGGTGAACAGGCTCATGCGCCAGCCGGCGTTCGATGGCTTGCTCGATCATTGCCATCTGCTCTGTGCTGACGGTTTCGCCGCCACGCGTTACGATGGCGGTCGTCGAAAGTCCAAGCAGCCCTGCGACGAGCATACGGGCATCAGCCGAAGCACTGTCGACACCGGCTTCAGTGAAACGACGGCGAGCCTCGGCCAGCATTTGGGAAACCGTAGCCTCGGCCTGTTTCCCGCTCATGCTCATTGCTGCTCGCCGAGTTGCGCCAACTGGCTTGCCTGATAGTCGGCCATCAGCGCGTCGACCACCTCGTCGATCTCGCCGATCATCATCCGGTCGAGCTTGTAGAGTGTCAGATTGATCCGGTGGTCCGTCACCCGCCCCTGTGGGAAGTTGTAGGTGCGGATGCGTTCGGAGCGATCGCCGGAACCGACCTGGCTCTTGCGATCGGCGGAACGCTCGCTTTCGGCCCGTTGACGCTCGGCGTCGTAGAGACGCGAACGCAGAACCTGCATCGCCTTGGCGCGGTTCTGATGCTGCGATTTCTCGGAACTGGTGACGACGATGCCGGTCGGCAGATGGGTGATGCGCACCGCTGAGTCGGTGGTGTTGACGTGCTGGCCGCCAGCGCCGGATGAGCGCATCGTATCGATGCGGATGTCTTCTGGCCGGATCTCGATGTCGATTTCCTCCGCCTCCGGCAGAACCGCGACGGTCGCGGCCGAAGTGTGGATGCGACCGCCGGCTTCCGTTTCCGGCACGCGCTGGACACGGTGAACACCGGATTCAAACTTCAGCTTGGCAAATACGCCCTTGCCGGTGATGGTCGCGATGATTTCCTTGAAGCCGCCCGCCTCGCCTTCGCTCGACGACAGGACTTCGACCTTCCAGCCGTGGGCGGCTGCATAGCGCTCATACATCCGGAACAAATCACCAGCAAAGAGTGCGGCTTCCGAACCGCCGGTGCCAGCGCGGATTTCCAAAATAGCGCTCTTCTCGTCTGCTGCATCCTTCGGCAGCAGCAAGATCTGGATTTCCTGCTCCAGCGCCTCCAGCCGCTCCTTCACCTCGGGCAGCTCCAGTTCGGCCAGATCGCGCATCTCACGGTCCACCGACTTGTCGTTCAGCAGGGTTTCGAGGTCCGCAAGCTCGGCAATTGCCTTCTCGAAGGCGCGGATCTTCGTGACGACGGGCTGCAACTCGGAATATTCGGAGGCGAGCTTGACGTAGACGTCAGCCGAGGGGCCAGCCGACATGCGCGCTTCGATCTCGCCAAAACGGCGTTCCAGCTCGCGCATCTTTTCAACGGGAAGCTTCGCCACCCTTCACTCCGATTCTGCTTGTCTTGACCTAAAGAGGAATATTGTGAGCTTCCGCGAAGTGGGCAAGCACATCGCGGATCGAAGTCGCCGACTTGGTGTCGTCAAGCGCCTCGTTCATCACCTTCGCCAGCGTCTCAACCTCGAGACCGAGCAGCATCGCCTTGACCGGACCGATCGATGCCGGCGACATCGAAACCGAACGGAAGCCTATGCCGAGAAGCGCCATCGCCGAGATTGGCTTGCCGGCAAGCTCGCCGCACAAGGTCACGGGCGTGTTGTTGCGCTCGCCTGCCCGCACGATGTCGCGCAGGATCCTAAGGAACGGTTTGCCAAGCGGATCGAAGCGGTCGGACACGCGCGCATTGCCGCGATCGACCGCCATCGAAAACTGGAAGAGGTCATTCGACCCGACCGAGACGAAATCGACCGCCGACATCAGCTCGTCGAGCTGCCAGAGCAGCGCCGGCACCTCCAGCATCGCCCCGAACTGCAGCTTGCGCGGCAGGCCGTGGCCGAAGCGCGAAAGGTGCTGAACCTCCTTCTGCAGCAGTTCTCGCACGGCGGCGATCTCGGAAACCTCGGTTACCATTGGCACCATCAGCTTCAGCTCGATGCCGGCCGCCGCCTTCAGCATGGCGCGCAGCTGCGTGCGCAGCAGGCCCGGACGATCGAGCGAAAGGCGGATTGCCCGCCAGCCGAGCGCCGGATTTTCTTCCTCATGGCCACGGAAATAGGGAACGACCTTGTCGCCGCCGATATCAAGCGTGCGGAATGTCACAACTCGTCCGGCCGCCTGCTTCAGCACATTGCGATAAAACAGCTCCTGCTCTTCCGCCTTCGGCATGTTGGAGGCGATCATGAACTGCAGCTCGGTGCGGAACAGGCCAATGCCTTCAGCACCCGAGTCCGAAAGCTGCGGCAAATCGACCAGCAGCCCGGCGTTCATCATCAACGATACGCGCTGGCCGTCCCTGGTGCGCGACTCGACCGAGCGCAGCGCCCGGAACTGCTCCTGGCGGCGGGCGCGGAACCGTACCTTTTCCTCGTAGGAGCGCTGATGCTCCGGCATGGGGCGAAGGTGCACATGCCCGCCATCGCCGTCGATGATGACGGCATCGCCGTTTTCGGCGAGCGCCACCACGCCAGCGGCCTGGCCGATCACAGGAATGCCCATGGCACGCGCGACGATCACCACATGGCTCGTCACCGCACCTTCTTCCAGCACGAGCCCGCGCACATTGGCACGCGGATAGTCCAACAACTCAGCCGCACCCATGGCACGCGCCAGGATGATGGCGTCGCTTGGGAAACCGTCCCCCGCTGTGCGGCCGGTATAGCCGGTCAACTGCCGCAGCAGGCGGTTCGCGAGATCTTCGAAATCGTGCATCCGCTCCCGCAGATAGGGATCGGTCATGCGGATCATGCGCGCCTTGGTGTCGCTCTGCACCTTCTCGACGGCGGCTTCCGCGGTCAAACCGTTACGGATTGCTTCCTCGAGCTTGCGCACCCAGCCCTGGTCATGGGCGAACATGCGATAGGTTTCGAGAACCTCGCGGTGCTCGCCCTCCATCGAAACGTCGCGCTGCGACAGAAGGTCATCGATCGAGATGCGGAGCGACCCTAGCGCCTCGCCCAGGCGGCGGATTTCCTTCTCGGAATCCTCATTCAAAAGGTTGGTGACGACGATACGCGGCTCATGCAGCACGACGTAGCCGAGGCCGATGCCTTCATTATAGGTGTCGCCGTCGATGGTCACCGAACGCGTCAGGTCGAGTTCGAGCCCGGGCTTGGTGATCTTCTTGAGTTCGCCGGTGGCGATCATCTCGGCAAGCACCATCGCGGTCGTCTCGAGCGCTTCGAGCTCTTCTTCGCGGTAGGTGCGGCTCGCCTTGTTCTGCACGACCAAAACGCCGAGCGAGCGGCCGGTGCGCAGGATCGGCACGCCGAGGAACGAATGGTAGATCTCTTCGCCGGTTTCCGGCAGGTAGCGGAAAGCCGGGTGCGATTGCGCGTCGGAGAGATTGAGAGGCTGCGCCGATGCCGCGATCGTACCGACCAGACCTTGTCCCATCTTGAGCTGGGACAGGTGGACCGCTTCCTTCTTCAGACCTTCGGTTGCATAGAGCTCGAGAACGCCGTCAGCGCGCAACACATAGACGGAGCAAACCTCCGCCACCATGTTGCCTGCAATCTGGCGAACGATCCGATCGAGACGCTCCTGCGGCTCCAGCGGCTCCGCCATCAACTCGCGCAGCCGCTTGAGCAGCACGCGCGGACCGCCGGAAAGGTCTCTCATTGCGTCTCAAGCTCCAAAACAAACATCAAAGCCTCGCGGCCGACAGCCGCGTGACTTCACAACTTGAACGCGCGGCAGACTCGTTCAGAATCAGTTCTTATCGAGACCGTAGCAGGAATGCAAAGTCCTGACAGCGAGTTCCGCATAAGGACCATCAATCAGGATCGAAATTTTGATCTCAGAGGTGGTGATCGCCTTGATGTTGATGCCCTTGTCGGCCAGCGCCTTGAAAGCGGTGGCGGCAACGCCGGCGTGGCTGCGCATGCCGATACCGATGACCGACACTTTCACCAGGCCCGCTTCGTTCTGAACGACGTCGTACCCGATCTTTTCCTTGTTCTCGCCCAGAACCTTGATCGCCTTGTCGACATCACCCGAAGGAACCGTGAAGGTCATGTCGGTCTTCGAGCCGTCTTCCGAGATGTTCTGGACGATCATGTCGACATTGATGTGGCTTTCGGCCAGCGGTCCGAAGATCGCAGCGGAAACGCCCGGCCGGTCGGCAAGACGGCGAAGCGAGATCTGAGCCTCATCCTTGGCATAGGCGATGCCGGTGACTACTTCCTGTTCCACGATTTCATCCTCGTCACAAATCAGCGTTCCGGGCGGATTCAAGAAGTCACCCATGCCCGGAGCATCGGGATCTTCGAAAGAGGAGCGCACGAAGGTACGGACCTTGTGCACCATGGCAAGCTCGACGGAGCGAACCTGCAGAACCTTGGCGCCGAGCGACGCCATTTCGAGCATTTCCTCGAAGGCGATCTTCTTCAGGCGGCGTGCCTGCGGCACGATGCGCGGATCGGTCGTGTAGACGCCGTCAACGTCGGTATAGATATCGCAGCGATCGGCCTTGACCGCAGCCGCGATCGCAACTGCCGACGTATCGGAGCCGCCGCGGCCGAGCGTCGCGATGCGGTTGTCGGGCCCAAGACCCTGGAAGCCGGCGATGACGGCAACCTGCCCCTCGCCCATACGCTTGATGATGTCGGAGCCATCGATATCGAGGATGCGGGCGGCGCCATGGGCGTTGTCGGTACGGATCGGGATCTGCCAACCCTGCCAAGAGCGGGCATTGATATCCATCGCCTGCAGCGCGATCGCGAGCAAGCCGGAGGTCACCTGCTCGCCCGATGCAACAACGGCATCATATTCGCGCGCATCGTAAAAAGGTGAATTGGCGCCGACGACCTTTGGCGTGCCTTGCACCCACCCGACCAGCTCGTTGGTCTTGCCGGACATGGCGGAGACGACCACCGCCACTTCGTGGCCGGCGTCGACTTCACGTTTCACATGGCGGGCAACGTTCTTGATGCGGTCCAGATCAGCGACGGACGTTCCGCCGAATTTCATTACGATGCGTGCCATATGCCTCTACCACGACCTAGCGCCGAGAGAGACCAAAGCCAGACCCGGCATCACGAACCCTGCATGGAGCCGCATGGCCGAAGAGCCCGGAATTGGGAGTTTCTGGAACCCTTCTAGAGCCTTGCACCCCAAGGGCCCAAGTTGCCGCGTCTCTTAGCGAGTTTGTTGGGGGGTGGCAAGGTGTGGAAAGGAGAATGCGACACCCTGGAACTGGCGGGTAAAAGTGGCAGCTGCCACCCCGGCTAGGCCTCCTCAGCCTCGAGGGCGTTTGGCAGCGCAGCAGAGGAGAGAAATCTGCCGGAGGTCTGAGACTTCCCTTCAACGCTCGATTTCGTCCTGCAGCTTCCTGAGGATGTCAATCAGCTGCGGCGCCATCTCCCGGATTTCCGTCAGATGGATAGCAGTCAGGCGCTTCAACACATGCTCTGCCTTGTCGGTGAGCTCCAATGTCTGCCGGCGCTTGTCGTTCGGATCCGTGCGACGCGACACGTAGCCGGCTGTGACCAGACGTCCAACGAGCTCCGTTGCCGAATGGGGCGCGATCAGCAGCCGTTCAGCAAGCATTCCGATCGTCATCGAGTCTTCGCCGCGATGGCCCTTGATCGACAGCAATGCCTGATGCTGTTGCGTTGGGAGCCCCTCCTCTTGTGCCGCGGACGTGCTGAAATCCATGAAGCGGCGCAAGGTGTAGCGCAGATTGGACAAGGCCTCGTAGTCGGCGTCGGTCAGTCGTTCTCCGGGTGTCCTCAATGCAGATCCCTCGTGGCCATCATTGCATCCATGCGGCGACTTCCATTCTTCGATGATCCTGGAGCACGCGCAACGCCAGCATGAGTTCGGGAGCCATCTCCCGGATCTCGTAAAGATGCGCAGGCGTCAGCCGTCGCAATATCTCTTCCGCCTTGTCTGTCAACCGCACAATAGTCCGGCGCCTCTGCTTCACTTCGATAGTGACATAGCCACGTCCCTCAAGCGAGCGCGTAAGTTCGGCTGCAGATGCAGCCGGGACGAAGAGTCGCGCCGCCAAGGTTGAAACGCTCATCTGTTCTCCGCTTCCCAGTCCCTTGATCGCGAGTAGTGCCTGATGCTGTTGCGGCGATAGACCGAGCTTCTCCGCCGCCTTGGTGCTGAATTGGCGAAATTTTCGAATTCTGTACCTCAGGTTGGCCAACGCGGCATAATCAACATCCGATAAGCTGCCGTTTTTGCCCGACACCATTTCTGCCTCCAGATCTGCTTGTTGATTTATATCGTATCACGATATATTTGCAACGTCGAACAGAAGCGTTTCAACGGGATCCTCCATGTACGAGCAATCGACCCCTCACCGGCCACATGACTTTACCGGCGGCCTCTCGCGGCGCGAGGCCGGGGACTTTACGACGGACAAACGCGTTCTCGCGCTGGTCGGCATGGCCGTGGTGGTCGGCTCCGGCGGTGCGTTCGCCGCCTGGGTCCTGGTGAGCCTGATTTCGCTGGTCACCAGTCTCGTGTGGTTCGGGCGTTTCAGTATTGCCGCCACCTCGCTTGCTGATGCACCGCGCTCCGTATGGATGGTTGCCATTCCCATCCTTGGCGGCCTTGTTATCGGGCTGATGGCCCGCTTCGGATCCAAGAAGATCCGCGGTCACGGCATCCCCGAGGCAATCGAGACGATCCTGATTGGTGGCAGCCGGATGTCGCCGAAGGTGGCGATTCTCAAGCCGCTCTCGTCGGCGATCTCCATCGGCACCGGCGGACCTTTTGGCGCCGAAGGGCCGATCATCATGACGGGCGGCGCCATCGGATCGCTCTTCGCGCAATGCTTCCACTTGAGCTCGGCCGAGCGCAAGACGCTCCTCGTCGCGGGTGCGGCCGCCGGCATGACCGCAATCTTCGGTTCACCGATTGCCGCAGTCATGCTCGCCGTAGAATTGCTGCTCTTCGAATGGAAGCCCAGAAGCTTCATCCCCGTTGCCATCGCGGCCTGCGTGTCGATCTGCTGGCGCCCCTTCCTGTTCCAGGCCGGCCCTCTTTTTCCCAAGCAATTTCACATGGACCTTCCCTGGTGGGGCATCGCGCTCTGCGCTGCGATGGGGATTATTGCGGGGCTGCAATCCGGCCTGTTGACGACGATGCTCTACAAGATCGAAGATCTCTTCTCGGCCCTGCCGATCCATTGGATGTGGCGCCCGGCGATTGGCGGGTTGATCATCGGCCTCGGCGGCTTGATCGAGCCTCGCGCCCTCGGAGTCGGCTACGACATCATCGAAGGATTGCTGAACAGCACTCTTCTGCCGTCGGCCGTGTTGGCGGTCCTGCTTGTGAAAGCATTCATCTGGCTTGTGGCGCTGTCATCGGGCACATCCGGTGGCGTACTCGCGCCGCTGCTGATCTTCGGAGGAGCCCTCGGATGGCTGGTCGGCCTGGTGCTTCCCGGCGACCCGGGATTCTGGGCCTTGCTGGGCATGGCCGCAATGATGGGAGGAACGATGCGCGCACCGCTGACGGGCACGTTCTTTGCCGTCGAACTCACCGGCGACGTTTCGATGCTGGTACCCCTCCTGGCGGCCACGGTAGCAGCCTACGTGGTGACCGTTCTCCTTCTTCGCCGGTCGATCCTCACCGAAAAGATCGCACGGCGCGGCCAACACATCACGCGAGAATACGGCATTGATCCCTTCGAATTGACGCGTGCGCGCGAGATCATGATCAAGGAGGTCGACACGCTTGCAGCAAGCATGACAGTCGGCGATGCCTGCGCCTTCTTCGCGACGCCTGCAAGAACGCACCGGGTTTATCCGGTCGTTGACGGCAGCGGTGTCCTCAAGGGACTGGTCTCCGGTAGCGATGCGTTGCGATGGCAGGACGCAGCCGCGTTTTCCGACCAACGTCTCGACGACATGGTGTCCGACGCATCTATCCCCGCGGCACATCCTGACGATACGGTCGGATATGTCGCTGACCTGATGTTGTCGACTGGCTCCGGCCGCATCCCGATCGTCGATCCACAGATCGCCAAGCTTCATGGCTTGATTGCGCGGAAGGACCTACTGCGCCTTCGAAGCACGCTGCGAGCGACGGAGACCGAGCGAAGGCCCTTTCTTGGGCCGCGCAGAGCAAATGACAAGCGCATGCTGACGTTGGAGAATTCAGAGGCTGCAGCTTCGCAGACCAACAACCCGTATCGCCTGGGCAAGGAGTTTCCGACCGACTGAACAGCGTCGCTGATTTGCTCGAAAGGCGCAGTTGCATCGCGCGGTGGAAACAGGCAGCCTAGTCGCGCCCGGAAATGCGCCTCCTTTATCGCCGGCGCCACTTGGTTCCAGGCCCGAGGGCTCCGATTGCATATGACGCGTGCGCAGCAAATCGGCGTTATTATTGGCCTCGCCATCGTCGCGGCGTTCACAATGCTGCGGGCAAGCGATCCACCACTGCTGCGGCAAATCCGCGACGTCACATTTGATGAATATCAGCGGATCTCACCGCGCGCCTTTGAGCCGACACCGGTCCGCATCATCGATATCGACGAGGCCTCGCTCAAGGAATTCGGCCAGTGGCCCTGGCCGCGCGACCGGCTGGCGCTTCTCGTGGAGCGCCTGTCCGATCTGGGAGCCGCCGCGATCGCCTTCGATGTGCTGTTTGCAGAACCGGACCGTCTCTCGCCGCGCACTGTCATGCGCGATGTCGCCGGCGTCGACCCGACGTTGCTGAGGCGACTACCCGACAATGACGAGCTTTTCGCCCAAGCGATCGCCGGACGCCCCGTGGTGCTCGGCTTCGGCCTGACGACGGAGGGTAACTATCGGCCACCGGTCAAAGCAGGCTTCGCTTTCACCGGCGAGAGCCCCGTCAACGCGCCGCCCCGGCTCGACGCAGCGACACCGGTACGCCCGCAATTGCAGCTCAATGCGACAGGTCTCGGCCACATCAGCCTCAATCCCGGCAATCCCTCCGCTGTCGTACGCAAGGTCCCGCTCTTTCTGACGGATGGGGAGCAGCTCTATCCGAATCTGGCGATCGAGGCGCTGCGTGTCGCCCAGGGCGCTTCGACCTATGTGTTGGCAGCCGCCCCCGAGGCTCCCGATACACTGACATCGGTCAAGATCGGTGAGTTCGTCATACCGGTGACTGCGAGCGGTGAGTTGTGGCTGTATATCAGTCCTGATGTCCCGCAACGCTATATCTCCGCCGGCAAGATCCTGGCGCCACAAGGCGTCGATCCGCAGGTCGCTGCCGCCATCGAAGGAAGCATCGTCTTTGTCGGCACATCCTCGGCTGGTCTGCAGGATATTCGCACGACGGCGCTCGGCCAGAACGTCCCTGGTGTTTCCATGCATGCCCAAACCGTCGAACAGATCCTGACCGGCCACTTTCTCTCCCGGCCCGATTGGGCGGATGGACTGGAAATTCTTGCGATTGCCATCCTGGGTACGCTCCTGGTGGTGCTGACGACCTTCGTCAGCCCGGCTGTGGCGCTTGCCTGCGGCCTATGCCTGACGGCATTGGCGCTTGCGGCCTCCTGGTTTGCCTTTTCCGCCTGGGGCCTGTTGCTCGATCCACTCGCGCCGATCATTGCCGGCTCAATCACCCATTTCGCCGCCACCTCATTCCGCATCCTCGTTATCGACCGCGAGCGGCGCGCAGTCCGCCGTGCCTTCGGGCAGTATCTTTCACCCTCGCTGCTCTTTCGGATCGAGCACAGCCGCGATGCGATGCGGCTCGGCGGCGACGACCGCGAACTGACGGTGATGTTCGTCGACGTGCGCGGCTTCACCGAACTCAGCGAACGACTGCAGCCAGCCGAAGTCGTCCGCTTCCTGAATACGCTGCTCGATGCGTTGAGCCGCCACGTGACGGCCAATGAAGGGACGCTCGACAAATTCATCGGCGACTCGATCATGGCCTTCTGGAACGCCCCGGTGGACGTCAAAAATCATCCTGCCAAGGCAGTACGCGCCGCCCTTGCCATGCGTGAGACGCTCGCTTCGCTCAACGCATCCGATGCTTTCGGCTTCGGCCCGGAGTATCAGGTCGGTATCGGCGTCGGCATTCACACCGGCCTTGCCTGCGTCGGCAACATGGGGGCCGAAACACGCTTCAACTATTCCGCCGTCGGCGACGCCGTCAACGTCGCGGCGCGCATCGAATCCGCCTGCAAGGAAGTTGGCTTCGACATTCTCGTCTCGGAAACCACGGCTGGCGAACTGGCGCATTTCGCACTCCTCGACGCCGGCCTGCTCGGACTGAAAGGCAAGAGTAGCCGGGCGCGCCTCTATGCCGTTGTCGGTGGCGAGCACGTTCGCGGTTCAAGTGCATTTGCCGAGATGCATCGCATTCATACGGAGCTTGTCGCCGCGCTCCGCGCCCATTCGGCGGAGACACGCAAGCTGCTCAATATCGCCAAGCTCAAGTCAGCCGAGCTAACCGCGACCCTGCCCCAATTCTATAGCCGCCTCGGGCGCCGGGCGGACCACTTCCGCGACAGTCCCGGCAATGACGATGACGGTATTGGCGCGGCTCTGCCGCATGAAACCAAGCTTCACCTCGAACCCTGATTGCGGCTCTTACGACCACGACCCATCGCGATCGTGGTCTCATCATCGCCAATTGCGCCCACGGTCGCGGTCAAAAGGGCCTCGACCGAAGTGATCCCAACCGCGATGGTGATCCCAGTCGTGATGGTGGTCACGGTCGTGGTGGTGATGGTGATCAGGCTTGTCCGGCTTGTCGGGTGGATCCGGCGTGTCCGGGAGCTGTTGCGGTGTCTGCGGCAATTGGGACGGTTGAGGTGCCTGTGGCGCCTGCTGCGGCGCCTGGGGTGCCTGCGGCGCCGGCCGCTCCTGCCGCTGCGGCCGGGGCCGGTCCTGACGGTCCTGGCGCAGGGACGCCAGCCCGCAACTGGTGCGAATGCCGCCGAGCGCGCCCGAAAGCTGCTGATCGCCGGACAGGAAGGGCAACGCTCGCGGATTACTCAGTGTCTGCAGCGTGCTGCGATCGACCTTGCTCGGATCCGTCATTCGGCCGCCGCGGGTTGCGACCACGCAGTCGCATTGCTGACGCAACTGCTTGCAGCCCCCTGGGCCGCAGAAACTTGCGGCACCGTTCAACAACACGATCGCCGTCGTACCGTTCGGGCCGACGTAGAAATCGAACGCCGTTCCGCGCACCCCGATCGTGCCGGCCGGAGTTACAATCGAGTAGGCCGACGAGGCTGAATTGCCGCTGATCCAGCGGAACGTGCCTTTCGCCGCCTTGATCGAAAGCCTCTTCACGGAGGCCGAATCGTCATAAACGAACTTGTCGATCACGACCGTCGACCCCGCACCGACAGCCAGTTTGGTGCCATCCTTGAAGATGAATTGTCCAAGGCCGGACTGCGATGTGCGGATGCGCTCGTCCTTATGGACGGGGGATCGCACAACCAGCGGGCCGGTCTCGCCTGAAACCTCGGTTCGAATCAGTGTTGCCTGCCCAACCGGCTCGGCGGAGAAAGCCTGCAGCGGACCGAATAAAGCAAAGAAGACACCTGCAGCGACAGCACCACAGAAGCGAGACATGGTCGACCCCCGATAAACTGTCAGTATATTAGCATATTGTTAACTTTAACGTCTTCTCATCTTCTTGGTGTAGGGAGTACGGCTTTCGCCTTCACCGGGAGTTGCTTGCGACACCACGCCCGCGGTCAGCTCTTGACTTCCTCACAGCTTCGTCCGACTTCACTCAGAACGAATGCGAGGACAAAAGCATGAGCGAAGCGGCAAAAAGCACGATCGACCAGGAAGAGGTGGACCGCTTTTCGGCGATGGCGGCCGAATGGTGGAGCCCCACCGGTAAATTCAAGCCACTGCACAAGTTCAACCCCGTGCGGCTCGCCTATATTCGCGATAAGGCAGCGGAAAACTTCGGCCGCGACGTTCGTTCCCCAAGGCCGCTAGAGGGTCTTCGCGTCCTCGACATTGGCTGCGGTGGCGGTTTGCTCTCGGAGCCGGTGGCCCGCATGGGTGCCAGCGTCGTCGGTGCAGATCCATCGGAAAAGAACATCGGCATCGCTTCGACCCATGCGAAAGCCTCAGGCGTATCCGTCGATTACCGTGCCGTCACGGCCGAACAGCTTGCAGAGGCCGGCGAAACCTTCGACATCGTTCTCAACATGGAGGTCGTGGAACACGTCGCCGACGTCGATTTCTTCCTGGGCACCTGCGCAAAGATGGTTCGCCCGGGTGGCTTGATGTTCGTCGCAACGATCAACCGGACGATGAAGGCCGCCGCGCTCGCCATCTTTGCGGCAGAAAATATCCTGCGGTGGCTGCCGCGCGGCACTCATCAATATGAGAAGCTGGTCCGTCCCGAAGAGATCGAAAAGCCGGTTGCGGACAATGGCCTTTCGATCATCGATCGCACGGGCGTCTTCTTCAATCCGCTGTCAAACCAGTGGAATCTGTCGAAGGACATGGATGTGAACTACATGATGCTGGCGAAACGCCCTGGCTAATAGAGGTCGCGAGGGTCAGACCCCTCGACGCGCCTGTCTCGAGCCACAGCACTCCTTGAAAGGCTTGCCCGAGCCGCATGGACACAGGTCGCGACTGCGCCGTTGCAGGCGACCGATCAAGGGCACCTTCACGGCCGATGGCAGCGACGATGCCACGAAGGCGACCAGCTTCGCCGAAAGGCTTGGAATCACCAGACGGCGTCCGGCTTTGAACCCGCGCCAGGCGCGCTCGGCCACATAGTCCGAGCTGAGCTTGGGCAGGATCTTGAACAGAGCCGCCCGACCAGCACCAGACCGCTCCAGAAACTCCGTCGCAACGGGCCCAGGCGCAACGCAGGTAACCGTCACGCCGGTTGATCTGACCTCTTGATGCAGCGCCTCCGAGAAGGAGCGGACGAAGGCCTTGCTGGCGTAGTACAGCGCCATGTTCGGACCCGGCGTGAAACCCGCAATGGAGCCGAGATTGAGCACGCCGCCGCGGCCACGCGCCACCATACCCGGCAGGAAGTGCAGGGTCAGGTCAGTGAGTGCCCGGATGTTAAGGTCGACCATGCCAAGCTGGTCGGCAATCGGCAGTGTCGTTGCCGCACCGCGCAAACCATAGCCGGCGCTGTTGACCAGCACCTCGCAAACAAGGCCGTTGGCCGTAAGGAAGTCCTTCAGCCGCGCCGATGCGTCGGCCGCAAGCAGGTCGAGCGAGAGAGTGAATGCTGGGCCGCCTGCCGTTTTCACATCATCCGCAGCCGCCTCCAGTCCATCCAGCGACCGCGCAACGAGGACGACCGTCGCACCTTCTCGGGCCGCCACCTTGGCAATCGCCCGGCCGATGCCACGGGACCCACCGACCACGACGACGGCGGGGCGCAATGCTTCACGCTGTTCGTCTGTCATGGTGCCATCCCCGACACCGCCTCATCGGGGATCGCTTCGCCTGAAGCCATCCCGCGGACTTCGTCGGCAATCGCCCCATTCAGGATACTTTCGAAGCGAACGAGCGCACGGGCAACGTTCGCGCCATCCATGACCCGGTGATCATAGTGGATGCGCACGGTGACCGTTCCGTCTTCGGAGATCGGGCCATAATTGAAAATGGTGGTCAGCGGCGTTAGAGGGTTCAACGACTCCGCCCCCAGGCCCGAATAGACCGACAGCTGGAATGTGCCGAAGCGCCGTCCGCGCTGACGGCCAAGGTTCAGCCCAAGCCACATCAGAAGCCATCGGATCGGGCCGGGTGCGCGCGCAAATTTCAGCGCCCTGCGGAATTCCTTGATCTCATGGATCGGCTTTGATCTGGCTGCAAGAAAATGTCCCTCGATCTCGGCAATGGACCGATGCTCCGGATCCTTGATCGTGCTCAGCAGAACGATTCGCTCGCCCTCCTGCTCGCGCTCATGCGCAACGGAGGCGACACTGACCGGATATTCGTAGAGTTGCGGCCGGGGCAGCTTGACATAGGCACGCCGCAACTCCGCCACGTCCTGGCTGAGAAGGGCATAGCCCTTCAGGAACAACACCGTCCAGGACGTCTTGCTCTGCTGCGCCATCCTCGCTTGCTGTAGCGGCGCGAGATTCATCTGCCGCTGCACCGTGACGCGCGGCACGCCGATCGAGAACCGCATCAGGTCTCCGACCAGACGTCGTGATGGCGAAAGCTTGACGGCGCGTCCCCGCATCCTGCGTCCTCTAGTAGATGTAGGGGATAATTCGCTTCGTCCGGTCCATGTAGGCGCGGTACTCGGGACCGAAAATCTCCAGCATCATCCGCTCCTCCTTGTCTACCCGCAAAAAGAACAGGACTGCGAAGCCGATCAGGCCCGCCAGCCCAACGACCCAATTCGCGAGCAGAAAGGCCTGGCCAAGCGCCATCAGCAGAAAGGAGGTGTACATCGGATGGCGGACGAGCGCGTAGGGGCCGTGGGAAATCAGCTCGTGTTTCTCGCGGATCTGCAGCGTGATCGACCAGTTGCGGCCAAGCGCCTTGTGCGTTCTGCGGAAGACCCACATGGCCGTGAAAAACAATAGAGCACCGAGAATCACTGCCCACAGATGAGCAGGGTAGTCGGCGGCTGCTGGCTTTCCGGTTGCGACGTAGAAGCCTGGAATAAAGGCAAGCCCTATCAACGCAGCCGTAAGACCCGCCGCCTCCACACCGGAGCGCCGGTCGCTGACGACCCTCGTGCGCCTCGCGCGGCGTTCCGAAGGATAGCGAATGGCATACCAGGCGATGATGCCAAGCACCCACATGATTTTGCCAATGAGAGTGACGCTCAATTCAGATCACCGGAGCCCTTCTACGCCTGCCATCTATGGTGCCGAACGACCCGACGGCTCGCTCCGCATCACGTATTCATCTCTCGGAGCTTTGTAATGAACTCTTGCGGACGAAGCCAGATGCTAGGCGTCTTGTATCCCATGGAACTTGCGATCTCGCCGACGAAATTGTTGCAATTGTCGACGGTGGCCTGCCACATCTTCGATTTGGCCTGCAGGTCACGAATGTAAGCGACGGTCTTGTTGTACTCCGCTTCGGTGAGCAGGATGCGCCAGCTTGCCGAACGATAGGCTTCTTCAAGATCGCCATCCGTGGCCCCGGTCGACGCCGGAACGGGGATGAAATGCCCGAGTACGTAAGGCGCGGCGTCGGGAGAAGCCGGCGCAAGCCCGGCGACCTGCGGATTGATCATTCCGCCAGCCTTGTTCAGGCGTCCGAACACCGCATAGGTATGGCCATAGGTCAGCGCATAGCGTGAACGGAATTCGATGAAATACTGCCCCTCGCGCTGGGAGGCTTTAGCGACTTGTGCACCGCTGGCGTTCGAGGTGTACCTCGGTTGCGGTGGCTTGTCGTCAGATTGGCAGGATGTGAGCGCGAGCGCGGTGAGAATCAGGAGGGATAGGTGGCCTTTAGCAAGCGTCATGCTACGCTTCATCTCCGAGATCGAAGAGCACAGACACCCAAACAGAAATGCCAGCCTAGGGTTGCGCATTTGCGCATTAGGCAGCCTGGCTCCGACAACGATTTGGGGGAGGGGCCACAAAGTCCCTCCCCCTTACTCAAAAGTCAGATGTTACTTGGTGATCGGGGCTTCTGCCACCGGTGGTGGGGCTTTGCCCTTGCCCTTACCAACTGCTCCGCAAGCCGTCAGGCTCGAAACGGAAAACAAAGCAACAAGGCACATGATTAGGATTCTGCTCATCAAGTAGTTCCTCTCCGTTAGCATGGAATAGGTTATCGAAGGCAACGATTCTACTAATAGCGGTAAATTAGCGACAAGCCAAGTGCAGAAAGGGCACACCTAGCCGTCGCGTCGCACAGGCGACGCGCAAAGCTAACAGAGGGTGGCAATATCGATACAAAATGTAAGTATCATACGACCAAAACGCCGGTCCCAATGGGCGCCCGGCCGTAGAGGTGAACGATGTCTTCATTGGTCATGCGGATGCAACCATTCGACACGGCCTGTCCGATCAGCCAGGGCTCGTTCGTTCCGTGGATCCGGAAATAGGTATCCCGCCCGCCTTGGTAAAGATAAAGCGCCGCGGCGCCCAGAGGGTTGTTTTCCCCTCCGGGAACGCCCCCAGCATACTGCGCCAAACGCGGCTTGCGTTCGATCATGCTCGCGGTCGGCGTCCACGATGGCCACTCGGCCTTCCGCCCGACAACGGCATTGCCCTTCAGAGTAAGACCTTCCTCGCCGACTGCCACGCCATAGCGTGTCGCGCGGCCTTCGTCCTCAACGTAGTAGAGGTAACGTTCGTAGGTGTTGACGACGATACTGCCCGGCGCCTCGCCGCCCGAATATGCAACCTCACGCCGCCGGTTGCGGTAGCTGACGCCATTCGAAGAAAAGGGAGACCCTATCGGCCAACTCGCCGTGGTGCATCCAGAGGTCATCAATGCCACACAGCCCAAGACTAGGCCACGGCGCGTAATATGGTCGTTATCCATCGTTACCTGCTGATTATGGTGAGCCCTATCGCTTTCCTTTAGCATCCTGTTGTATTCAGGCCAAGTCATCGGTGGACCGCTCAAGCGCTCTTCTGTGCAGAAACCTCCCTGTCGTTGTATAAGTTCTTCATAATGTCGCCGTGTCGGAGGGCGCCTCTTGCGGCAATGGGCGCCGCGAAGCTAGGTTGAGACGCTTAGCGCCGCGGCGCCGGCGCGTTTCGCGGGGCTTCCGGGAGGTTGGCAGCTGTTCGCGTTTGAATTGACCTTGTCGCAGGGGAGCGATAGCAAATAACGATGAATCTTGGTTTCGAAGGAAAAGTAGCGATCGTCACCGGCGCCGGCTCAGGCATTGGCGCGGCCATCTCCCGTCAGTTGGCCGAGGAGGGCGCGGAAGTTGTCGTCGCCGATATCAATGTGGAAGCAGCGGAGCGGGTTGCAACGGAGATTCGCGAAAAAGGAGGCAAATCTCGCCATTTTGCGGTCGACGTGACCGATGCTGCAGCTGTTGAAAAGCTGGTCAAAACGGTCGCCGAAACCTGCGGCGGCCTCCATCTTGCGGTCAACAATGCCGGCGTCGACGGCGTGCGCAGGGCGACGGGAGATTATCCGCTCGACAACTGGCACAAGCTGATGGACGTCAACCTCAACAGCGTTTTCTACTGCATGAAATACGAGATCGGAGCGATGCTGGCCCGCGGCGGCGGTGCGATCGTCAATGTATCCTCCGTGCTCGGTGCCGTCGCACTGCCGATCGCATGCGCCTATACGGCGGCTAAACACGGCGTCGTGGGACTGACAAAGGCGGCGGCGATAGAATATGCCCGCCTGGGAATCCGCATCAATGCGGTCGGTCCCGGCTGGATTGAGACACCACTCTCATCGGAACATCGTGATATTGCGAGCAGCCGTCGCATGGAAGCACTGCAGCCGATGGGCCGGCGCGGCACGCCCGAAGAAGTGGCAGCTCTCGTCTGTTTCTTATTGTCGGAGCAGGCAAGCTTCATCACCGGCAGCTACCATCTCGTGGATGGCGCCTACAGCGCGCACTAGGTGTGTGGTCCCGGAATGAGATGGTGCGGATTGATTTTGAAGATTGACGGGTCCCTTGTCCAGGCGTTGCAGATTGCTTGATAGGGCGTTCGCCATCGGAGCGCCTTGAGGTGTTTGGCGAGG
>NZ_JACUZZ010000043.1:0-28181 GCF_014851595.1 Rhizobium sp. RHZ01 | reverse complement strand
TTGGAGTTCGGCTCGAAGACGCGGCGTCGTGCGGGCGCTGCCGTGAAGAATACTTCCCATAATGCATCCTCTTCCTGACGACTCAGGTTCAATGATGCACCATCACACTCAGGGACTACACACCTAGAACGATTCTAAAGTTGATCAATGGTTTCAAGTATTTGTGATATTTGTGCCATCACTAAAACTTGAAATTCCAAATCAACAAAAATATACGGCTCATCATCCCGGGATCCCCGGTGAAACAATGGAGGGCTTCATGACAACTTCCCTTAATCGCCTTTCCGGCGCGCTGGCGCTTGCCGCCTCGCTCGTTGCCGCAACTTCGCTGGCCACCGGCGCCGCTGTCGCGCAGGAATCCGAAGGTATCGTCGTCTACAATGCGCAACACGAGAGCCTCGGGCGCGAGTGGATCGATGCGTTCACCAAGGCAACCGGCATCAAGGTAACGGTGCGCCAGGGCAGCGACATGCAGCTCGCCAACCAGATCGTCCAGGAAGGCGACGCGTCGCCGGCCGACGTATTCCTGACCGAGAACTCTCCGGCCATGACGCTGGTCGATGCCGCCGGCCTATTTGCACCGGTCGACAAGGAAACCCTCGAGCAGGTTCCAGAGCAATATCGTCCGTCTGATGGCATGTGGACCGGCATTGCCGCCCGTTCGACGGTTTTTGCCTACGACAAGACGAAGCTGACCGAAGACAAGTTGCCGAAGTCGCTGCTCGACCTCGCGGATCCGGTCTGGAAGGGTCGTTGGGGCGCTGCGCCTGCTGGTGCTGACTTCCAGGCGATCGTCAGCGCTTTGCTCGAGCTCAAGGGCGAGGAGGCGACCGCGGCCTGGCTCAAGGCGCTCAAGGAAAACTCCACGCCATATAAGGGCAACAGCGTCGCCATGAAGGCGGTCAATGCCGGCGAAGTCGAGGGTGCGGTGATCTATCACTACTACTGGTTCGGCGATCAGGCGAAGACCGGTGAGAACAGCAAGAACGTTGCCCTCCACTACTTCAAGAACCGGGATCCCGGCGCCTTCGTCAGCATTTCCGGCGGCGGCGTTCTGAAGTCGAGCCAGCATGCCAAGGAGGCTCAGGCCTTCCTCAAGTTCGTCACCGGCAAGCCGGGCCAGGACATCCTCAAGAACGGCACGTCCTACGAATATGCGGTCGGCAAAAATGCAGCATCGAATGAGAAGCTCGTTCCGCTGGCTGATCTCGATGCACCGACGGTCGATGCAGCCAACTTGAACAGCAAGAAGGTGACGGAACTGATGACTGCCGCCGGCATCATCTAAGTCTTTCTGTCACGGGCCCGGGGGTTAAAACTGTTGCTTTTGGCTCAAGAAAAACGTAGGGCATGACGAAATCGGCAACCGCCTTTCATAGGCGGTTGCCTTCCTTTTTCAGCGTATAAAGGCGGCAGGCCTTGCTGCAGGACAACAGATTGCTTGTTCCCGGTCATGAAAGGCCGATGGTGCGGCCGGTGGCGGGAATAGATCGGCTGCGGGCGCGTTTGCCCCACGCTTCCGTCATCCTCTTTGCTTCCGTCGTGGCGCTGTTCAGTTTGGTTCCGCTTGGTTTCATCGGCTGGATAACCTTTGATGTCGGTTGGCAGACCGTCAAGGAATTGGTGTTTCGTGCGCGCGTTGGCGAACTGCTTGTCAACACGGTGCTGCTGGAAGCTTTTACCATTCCGCTGTCGATCGCCCTTGCCGTAACGCTGGCCTGGTTGGTCGAACGGACGGACATCCCCTTCGCCCGGCTTTGGTCGTGGTTGGCGGTTGCGCCGCTGGCGGTGCCGGCCTTTGTCCATAGCTACGCCTGGATCAGCGTCGTTCCCGGCATGCGTGGGCTGCAGAGCGGTGTCTTCGTCTCCGTACTGGCATACTTTCCGTTTCTTTATCTTCCGGTCGCCGCTGCCTTGCGCCGGCTGGATCCAGCCATTGAGGATGCGGCCTCTTCCCTTGGCCTCGGCCCCTGGCGTTTGTTCTTCCGCACCATCTTGCCGCAGTTGCGTTTCGCCATCTGTGGCGGTTCGCTGCTGATCGGGCTGCACCTGCTCTCGGAGTACGGCCTCTTCGTGATGATCCGTTTCGACACTTTCGCAACCGCGATCGTCGACCAGTTCCAATCCGCCTATAATAGCCCGGCCGCCAACATGCTGGGTGGCGTTCTCGTCGCTTGCTGCCTGCTTCTGCTGTGTCTCGAAATCCTGTTGCGCGGCAATGAGCGGTATGCCCGCGTTGGATCCGGTTCTGCGCGGCCCGCGGATCGCCGTCGGCTCGGCGGGTTCATAGTGCCTGCGATCATACTGCAGGTGGGTCTGGCGGCTTTGACGCTCGGTGTTCCCTTGGTGACGCTGGTGCGGTGGCTCTATCTCGGCGGCCTCGAGGTCTGGCGCGTCGACACGGTCGGCAATGCGTTTGTGCAAACCATTATTCTTGCCATCGCCGGCGGCGTGCTTGCCACGATTGCCGCCGCGCCGATGGCCTGGCTTTCGGTCCGAGCGCCAGGGCGTCTGCAGCGCCTGCTCGAGGCCTGCCACTACTATGTCGGTTCGCTGCCGGGCGTGGTCGTCGCGCTCGCGCTGGTGACGATTACCGTCCGGCTTGTTCTGCCCCTGTACCAGACCTTCGCGACCCTCGTTGCTGCCTACATCCTGCTGTTCCTGCCGCGCGCCATGGTGGGCCTGCGCGCCAGCATCGCCCAAGCGCCCGTGGAGCTTGAGCGTGCTGCAATGGGTCTTGGCCGGACACCTGCCCAGGCCGTGCGACAGATCACCATGCGGCTGGCCGCGCCAGGCGCGGCCGCCAGCGTTGCGCTCGTCGGTCTCGGCATTACCAATGAGCTCACCGCGACATTGATGCTGGCGCCAAATGGGGTGGAGACACTTGCGACGAAGTTCTGGTCGCTGACCAGCGAGATCGACTACGTGGCGGCGGCGCCTTACGCATTCATGATGGTCGTGCTATCGCTGCCCCTCACCCTTCTTCTCTATGCCCAATCGAAACGGACTGCCGGACAATGACGCTGCTTACGATCGATCGCATCAGCAAGCGCTATGGGCATGTCCAGGCATTGCAGGACATCTCACTCGATGTCGCCGCCGGAAGCCGCACGGCCGTTGTCGGGCCGTCAGGGTCGGGCAAGACGACGCTGCTGCGCATCATCGCCGGCTTCGAGCACCCCGACGAAGGGCGTGTGACGCTTGACGGCGAGCTGCTGGCGGATGGTCCGGTAGCGGTGCCCGCGCACAAGCGAGGCATCGGTATCGTGTCGCAGGACGGCGCGCTGTTTCCGCATCTGAGCGTTGCCGACAATATCGGTTTTGGCTTCGAGCGTGGCGCGCCCGATCGCGAACGACGCATCATCGACCTGCTCGATATGGTCGAGCTTGACCGCAACATGCTCACCCGCCGGCCACACCAGCTTTCCGGCGGCCAACAGCAGCGTGTGGCACTTGCCCGCGCGCTCGGCCGCAAGCCGCGTCTGATGTTGCTCGATGAACCGTTTTCGGCGCTCGATACCGGTCTGCGTGAGAATATGCGCAAGGCCGTGGCCCGCGTTCTTCAGTCCGCAGGCATCACCGCGATCCTCGTCACGCATGATCAGGCGGAGGCTCTCTCCTTTGCGGATCAGGTTGCCGTCCTGCGGGAAGGGAAGTTGATCCAGGCAGGGTCGCCGCAATCGGTTTACCTGCAGCCCCTCGATCGGGAGACAGCTCTGTTTCTCGGAGACGCGGTGATGCTTCCAGCCATCGTTCGCGACGGCTTTGCCGATTGTGCGCTCGGCCGGGTCGCCGTCGACGGCGGCCACAAAGGCAAGGTCGAGATCATGCTGCGGCCCGAACAGATCAGGGTCGTTCCCGATGAAAGCGCGCAGACCTATCGCGGACGGGTCGTCGAAGTGGAATTCGGCGGGGCGACCTGCACCGTCGCCGTGTCGCTTGAAGGCGTTGCCCTTCCGCCGATCATGATCAAGACGTCAAGCGTGGCGCTTCCCGAGCGCGGAGATCATGTCCGCCTCGACATCGCCGGCAAGGCGCATGTTCTCGGAAGCCGCTAATCAGGCGATCTTACGTTCAGAGTTCTCGTCTTCCGACAACCAGCCGCCGCTAAATCCCGCTAGCTCGAGACCGCGCCTGATGACCGGTGAGCGTCGCATCAGACCCCAAATGAAGTCCGAGCGGTCATTCTCGATCGTCATGACCAGTAGGCCTTGGTCGATGCCGACGCAGCGATCGTCGACCCAGCCTTCAGGTCGCTTGGTCTTGACAGTCGGGTTGAATCCACCGGGGAAGCGATCCTCGTAGAGCAGGTTCGGATAGGTGGACATCAGGGCGCGAAGGCCATCGAGCGAGGCCTGGCGGTCATATGGGAGCGATGCAAGCGCTGCCCACGGTGCGATTGTGCCATCATCGGGCCCGAGCGGTGCGCCACGCGCGGCATAGCCGAGCACGCGCGGATGGCGACCGCCGCGCATGTTGCGGGTCGGAGGCGGACCATCCGAAGCGGACAGTCCCCAGATGTCCTTGTTGTAGCCGACGAAGTGGCCGGGATTGCGCTCGGCGTAGTCCCGCTGCACGGCGATCGATATCTGCGTGTTGCGGAAATAATCCCAGTTTCGTTCGGCCATCGCCTTGTCCTGGATTCCACGGAAATCGATCCAGGCATGCGAGAAGAAGTGAATGAAGAGCGGGCCGGCATAGACGTAAGGTTGGTCGCCGAACAGCATCCACGAATAGCTCGCGGTAAAGGCATCGTAGCTCGACGCCGGAATCGGATGCGTCGGGGAAGCGAGGGCCAGCGTATAAAGCAGGATCGCTTCGTCGTAGCCCTGCCAGCGCCAACGCAGGAAGCCGCTGCCCGGCTTCCAGCCCATGCAGACGGTCTGGCCCTTGTTCAGCGCCCAGTGCCAGTCGATTCTCTCGTAGACCAAACTCGCGAGCCTGCGAATCTCCGTCTCGTCTTCGGTGTTGCGGTCGAAATAGGCCGCCGCGGTCAACATGCCTGCGACGAGAAGCGTGGTGTCGATCGTCGACAACTCGCTGTTCCAGGCGCGGTGGCCGGTGTCCATGTGCAGGAAATGATAGAAGAAACCGCGATAGCCGATCGCGTGCCGCTCACGACCTTGGTGGCCGTTGGCAAAGAAGCATAGCGTCTTCAGCGTGTATTCGATCGCGTCGGAACGCTGCATCCAGCCGCGCTCGACTGCGACGGGATAGGACGACAGGGAAAAGCCGACCGCGGCGATGCTGCAGGGAACGCCCGCGATGGAGGTGTCCGCGACCAGCCCGTTTTCGGGATTGTAGTGCTTCGGGAAATAATTGAATGCGCCTTGCTGAAGCCTGTCGATCAGCGCGGCATCCGTTTCCTCGGTCCGTTGTAACATACGTGCCAAGCCCAACTTGTTGTCCAGTCCCCGGTTCAACATGGTGAAGCACGATCCGCAAATCAATCATTTTTGAAGGTGTTGCGACAGAACGATCCATCGACCGTTCTATTCTGCTACCGACCCAATGGCATTTCCACACTTCGCCAAGGTGCGGTGACAGCAAGCCACTGCCGCGTTCGTGTCTCCGGATCGGGGTTCAGGGTAATATCGGTCACGACGGCAGCGCTGTCGGCGCCCTGAGAAAAAACGCCCTCGATTCGATCGACGTTCAACCCGCCGATGGCGACGAGCGGCAGGTCGCCGAGGCGCGACTTCCATAGGCGCAGGCGTTCCGGTCCTTGCGGCGACCATTTCATCTGCTTGAGAATGGTCGGATAGATCGGACCGAGCGCGATGTAGTCCGGCTTTGCCGCTAGCGCCGTCTCAAGTTCCGCATCGTCGTGGGTGGACAGCCCAAGCTTCAGGCCGGCGACACGAATGGCGCCGAGATCGGCCGCTTCCAGATCCTCCTGACCGAGGTGGACGAAATCGCATCCTTCTTCGACGGCAAGCTGCCAGTAGTCGTTGATGATGAGCTGACAGCCATGCTTAGCGCAAATCGCCTTCGCGGTTCGGATTTCGGTGCGCAGCTCGGCCGTCTCTTTATCCTTGATCCTGAGCTGCACGAGCTTGACGCCGAGCGGCACCAGCCGTGCGATCCATTCGGCGCTATCGACGATGAGATAGAAGGGATCTAGCATCATGCAAATACGGCCTTTCCGATGATGGGTGTCGAGGGAACCGCGACATCGCGCGGTTCGAGCATGCCCGCACCGAAAGCCTCGCGGCCGGACTCGATCGCCTTGGCAAACGCGCCCGCCATGGTAGCCGGGTTGCCGGCACCGGCGACAGCGGTGTTCAAGAGGACGGCATCGAAGCCGAGCTCCATGACGGTCGCCGCATGTGATGGCCGCCCGATGCCGGCATCAACGATGAGCGGAATGTCGGGGAAATGTGCGCGCATCGAACGCAACGCCGAGAGGTTGAGCGGTCCCGCCGCACTGCCGATCGGGGCGCACCATGGCATCAATACCCGGCAACCCGCTTCGAGCAGCTTCTCGGCCACCACGAGGTCGTCGGTCGTGTAGGGAAAGACCTCAAAGCCCTCGGCGGAAAGGATGCGGGCGGCTTCCACCAAGCCGAAAACATCAGGCTGAAGCGTATCGTGATTGCCGATTACCTCCAGCTTGATCCAACTGGTGCCGAAGAGTTCGCGCGCCATCTTGGCTGTCAGCACGGCCTCGGAGACGCCATGGCAGCCAGCCGTGTTCGGCAGAACTCGAACGCCGAATGCCCGTATCATCTCGAAGAAGGCACTGCCGCTCCGTCCGCCCGCGGTCTCGCGGCGGAGCGAGACGGTGACGATCTCCGTTCCCGATCGCTTGACGGCCTCCGCGAGGGTCGCAGGTGAAGGATACCGTGCGGTGCCGAGAAGCAGGCGGGAGGAGACTACGGTGTCGTAGAGCGTCAGCATGGTCAGCCTCCCTGCATCGGCGACAGGATTTCGATCCGGTCGTTGTCGTTGAGCGCGTGGTCGGCGCGGTCCTCACGGTGGACGATTTCGCCGTTGACGGCGGTCGCCAGCCAGTCGCCTTCGTATTCCATCAGCGTCAGCAGTTCGGACAAGGTTGGCGCAGCGAGGTCGTGATACTCGCCGTTGACGATCAGTTTCATCGGCAATTTCCTCCTGGTTCGGTTCTGGAGAAGACAAGGTCCACAGCTTCCTGCGCCATGGTAGGCGCCAGCAGGAAGCCGTGGCGATAGAGGCCGTTGAGCACGACCGCCTCGGCCTCGCGGGTCACGCGTGGAAAATTGTCGGCGAATGCCGGCCGGATGCCCGCGCCGGTTTCGATAACGGTAGCGTCCGCAAAGGCGGGATGCACAGCGTAGGCGGCGTTCAGCAGTTCCATCATCGAACGCGCCGAGATGGGACCGGCGAACTCGGTCTCGATCATGGTGGCGCCCACCATGAACAGGCCATTTCCACGCGGAACGATATAGACGGGGAAGCGCGGATGCAGCAGGCGAACGGGTCTGGCGAGGTCGACCTCGGGCGTGTGTAGATAGAGCATTTCGCCGCGCACGCCGCGAAGCCCACTCGTTTGCCCAATGCGTGCTGCGCCCGTGCAATCGACGATGTCGTCGTAGCCGGTGGTCTCGGCCACTTGGTCGATGAATGCAACATGTCGAGCGGCGAGCTTTTCTCGCAGCAGACCCAGCACTCGTCTCGGATCGAGATGTCCTTCCAGCGGGAAGAACAGAGCACGCCTGAAGCGGCCTGCGAGAGCCGGCTCCAATGGGCCGATCTGCTCCTCGCCCAGCCATTCATGGCCGCTGGTGCGGCTGGCAAAGCGATCGAGTTCACCCTGATCGCGCGCGGGGGCAACGACCAGCGTGCCGTTTCGGTGTACCTCGCCGGGCAGCATCATGTCCCACCGATCGATGGCACCGCGGCCACTCAGCAAGACGGCTTCGTCCGCGCCTTCACGCTCACACCACGGTGCCAGCATGCCGCCCGCGAGCCATGATGCTGCCTGGCCGAAATCTGGATTCGGATCCATAACGGTGACGTCAGCACTTCGAAGAGTGAGTTCGTGCGCGACCGTGAGGCCGGCAACGCCGGCCCCTTTGACGAGGACATGCATCTCAGTCACGCGACTCTTGGATGGTATCGATCGGCATATAGAGATCGCCACCCTCGCGGTATTTCGCCGCCATGGCGTCGAGCCCTTCTTTCTGCGCTTCAGCGCGGATGTCGTGCGAAATCCGCATCGAGCAGAACTTCGGGCCACACATGGAGCAGAAGTGCGCCACCTTGTGCGCTTCCTTCGGCAGCGTCTCGTCGTGGAAGCTGCGGGCCGTCTCCGGATCGAGCGACAGGTTGAATTGATCCTCCCATCGGAATTCGAAGCGGGCGCGCGACAGCGCATCATCGCGCGATTGAGCTGCCGGGTGACCCTTGGCGAGATCGGCGGCGTGGGCGGCGATCTTGTAGGTGATGACGCCGGTCTTCACGTCGTTGCGGTCGGGGAGACCCAGATGCTCCTTCGGGGTGACGTAGCAGAGCATCGCCGTACCGAACCAGCCAATCATCGCAGCACCGATGCCCGAAGTGATGTGGTCATAGCCCGGGGCGATATCTGTCGTCAGTGGTCCCAGCGTGTAGAAAGGCGCCTCGCCGCAGACGGCGAGCTGCTTGTCCATGTTTTCCTTGATCTTGTGCATCGGGACATGGCCCGGGCCCTCGATCATGACTTGGCAGTCCTTGGCCCAGGCGATCTTCGTCAGTTCGCCGAGGGTCTCCAGCTCGGCGAATTGTGCGGCGTCGTTGGCGTCGGCAATCGAACCCGGACGCAGGCCGTCGCCGAGCGAGAAGGAGACGTCATAGGCGCGGCAGATGTCGCAGATCTCCTCGAAATGCTCGTAAAGGAAGCTTTCGCGATGGTGATGAAGACACCACTTGGCCATGATAGAGCCGCCGCGTGAAACGATGCCGGTGACGCGGTTGACCGTAAGTGGGATGTAGTGAAGCCGCACGCCGGCATGGATCGTGAAATAGTCGACGCCCTGCTCCGCCTGCTCGATGAGCGTATCGCGATAGACCTCCCAGGTCAGGTTCTCGGCGATACCCTCGACCTTCTCCAGCGCCTGATAGAGCGGCACGGTGCCGATCGGCAGCGGCGAGTTGCGGATGATCCATTCGCGGATGTTGTGGATGTTGCGGCCGGTGGAGAGATCCATCACGGTGTCGGCGCCCCAGCGCGCGGCCCAGACCATCTTCTCGACCTCTTCGGCCATCGAGGAGGTGACGGCGGAGTTGCCGATATTGGCGTTGATCTTCACCAGGAAGTTCCGGCCGATGATCATCGGCTCGGCTTCCGGGTGGTTGATGTTGGCGGGGATGATGGCGCGGCCGGCGGCGACTTCCTGTCGGACGAATTCCGGGGTGACGTGATCGGGAATATGGGCGCCGAAGCTCTCACCGTCGCGCACAATTGCCTCGGCCTTAGCCTTGCGGCCGAGATTTTCGCGGATGGCGATGAACTCCATCTCGGGCGTGATGATACCGGCGCGCGCATAGGCGAGCTGGGTCACGGCCTTGCCGTCCTTGGCGCGGAGCGGTTGGCGCTTGGCAGGAAATTCCGGCGTCAGCCGCTCGCCGCTGGCAAAGCCGTTATCCTCGGGGCGCACCTGGCGACCCCGATAGGCTTCGACGTCGCCGCGCGCGAGCACCCAGCTGCGGCGCAGTTCCGGAAGCCCCTGCTCGATGCTGATGTCAGCGCCTTCGACCGTATAGATGCCGGAGGAATCATAGACCGTGACCGGTGGCTCGCCCGATGTCGGGTGGACGCTGATTTCGCGCATCGGCACGCGGACATCGGGGTGAATGTCCCCAGGGATGTAGATTTTCCGAGAGGCCGGTAGGGGGCCTGTTGTAACGGTCGGGGTGATGGTCTTTGCGGCAATATTCATGGTTTGAGGCTCCAAGTTTTAAGTTTGGAGACCCAGTCCTCAGCCGGAATGATGAAAAGACGCCGGCACGGATTCCACGCGTGAATCCAATGCTTTCGAGCGCTTGCACCGTCCCTACGCCAGTATGAACTGGATCAGGTTCAACGGGTCACTGCGCACGATAGCAGTATCTCAGCCCCTTGCCGGGACCCCCCTGGTGAATGTCAAAAGGTTAGAGCCAGAGCAGCAAAGCTGTCAAGCCGACTGCCGCAACTACATGGAAAGGTCCAGAGCGCGGCCTTCGAAGAGGCGGCTCTGCGAACCCTCAAGATGCGCCTTCATCAAAGCCCGCGCGTCTTCCGCACGTCCTTCGACGATGGCGAGGTAGATCTTGTTGTGCTCCTCGTAGACCTGCTCGAGGCCCTGACGCGGACCAAGCAGCGATAGGCCGTGAAGGTGCATGCCGACGGCGATGTGGGCCTTCAGGGCATCGATCGAGGCTGTGTAATAGTGGTTGTTGGCGGCTTCGGTGACGGCCCGATGGAAGGTGAAGTCGGCGTCGGTGCGATGGAGCTGGTGGCTGGTCGCCTCGCGCAGATCGGCGAGCGCTGCGGCAATCCTCTGGATCGCCGCTTCGTCACGGCGCTTGGCAGCAAAGTAGGCGGCGGCAGGCTCGATCGTCAGTCGAAACTCGTAGCAGCGCTGGATATCGGCGATCGTCTTGACCGGCGAATAGGAAAGCTGCGTCGTCGGCGAACCGTGGGCGCTGACGAAGGTGCCGGCTCCCTGACGGGCATAGACGATGCCTTGATCGCGCAACCGTGCCAAGGCGTCGCGCACGATCGGACGCGACACGCCGAGCATCGATGCAAGCTCATGCTCACCGGGAAGCCGCGAATCCGGCGGATAGTTTCCCGAGCGGATACGCTCCTGCAACTGGTCGAAGACGCGATCGACCAGCTTGACGGCCTTGCCGCGCTCCGGCTTTGCCGCAGGCGCCGCTTGCGCATTCGCCGGTACACCGTTTGCTTCGTCCACCTTCACTCTCCCCGTCGGCATGTCCTATGCCGCCTGATTCTGCGCGATCAGTCTTACCAAACTATCCGAATTACCGAAGCCCCCGGACTTCACCGCGCAGCGCAGACGCAGGCCGTCTGCCGTTACGACGTCGAACCACGGAATACCCGCCTCGATTTCGCCCTGCGGCCTCAGAACCCGAATGCCGAGCTCGCGAAAAACTGCCAGTGCCGTATCGCCACCGCCGACCATCAGCATGTCCGGGCGCGTCATCTCTATGATGGATTTTACGCCTTTTGCGAAGCGGTCGGCAACTGCCACGGCTTCGCCGCTGATTTCGCCAGTACAGCGGACGAGTAACGGCAAGCCAATTTGTGCGTCGGAAGGCACTGCTCCCATGGATGCATCGATGGCAGCGGCGAGGCAGCCGGTACCCTCCAGCCTGGCCATTTGTGCTGTTGTGATCGGGTCGCGGGAGCCGAAGGCAAAGACGGTCCGGCTCGATGCGGCAAAAGCGTTGCTTGTCCTGTTCGACTGTCCGATCTTGCGGGCAAGTGCAGCTCCGATACCGCGGGCGCCGACAGCAAGGGCCCTCTTCCAATCGCGTGCCTCAACCACTTGGTCGAGATCGCTGTCCGTTTCGGCATCGCGGACCAGCACTTCGGTTCCACCACTTGCATCGAAAAGCTCGGCAATCGGCAGCGGCTTGTCGACACCACGACCGACGACGTGACCGTTGTGGGTCAAACGGTCCTGATCGGGAATGGCCGGTGCCACCACGATTGTCTCGTGACCGAAGACGGTAGCCAAAGCTACGCTTTCCGCTGCAACGTTCCCCTTGAGCCGGGAGTCGATCTTTTTCAGAACGATTTGAGGCGAGGCGGCAAGAAGGGCCTTCGCCGCAGCGCTGACCCTTCCTGCCGCTTCCTCCTCCGGGAGAGCTCTCGAAGCCGTGTTGACCACCACGACCTCGCAACCGGTCGCAAGCGTTTCCGATATGGCACTGACGTCGATCGCGACAGCGACGGAAAGTCCGGCGTCGACAAAGGGGGTTCCCGTGTCGAGCGCGCCGGTCAAATCGTCAGCGATGATCGCGACCTTCAGCGTCATGCAGTCTGTCCTGAGTTGACAGCGTGGCAGGCGACGAGATGGCCAGGCTTGGCTTCCTTCCATTCCGGCACGACCTTGCTGCACACGTCCATGGCGATCGGGCAGCGCGAGTGGAAGCGGCAGCCGCTCGGTGGGTTGAGCGGGCTCGGCACGTCGCCCTGCAGGATCTGGCGCTTGCGCGTGCGCTCCAGCTCCGGATCGGTTTCCGGAACGGCTGACAGCAGTGCCTTGGTGTAGGGGTGCAGCGGGTTCTCGAACAGCTCCTCGCGCGTCGCAAGTTCCGCGAGGCGACCGAGATACATGACGCCGACGCGGGTGCTGATATGGCGCACGACGGCCAGATCGTGGGCGATGAAGAGGTAAGTCAGGCCATACTTCTCCTGCAGGTCGAGCAGGAGATTGATGATCTGCGCCTGGATCGAGACGTCGAGCGCCGAGATCGCTTCGTCGCAGACGATGAATTTCGGCTGGCAAGCAAGCGCGCGGGCAATGACGACGCGCTGCCGCTGGCCGCCGGAGAGTTCATGCGGATAGCGCTGCGCAAAGCGGGTTGGCAGGCCGACGTCGGTCAGCAGGTTGGCGATCTTGTCCTTGAGCTCCGCCTTGGTGCAGAGCTTGTGGAAGAGGATCGGTTCGCCGACTGCCTCACCGATCGTCATGCGCGGGTTGAGCGTCGAATAGGGATCCTGAAAGACGATCTGCAGGTCGCGGCGGAACGGCCGCATCTGCTTTTCATCAAGGGTCGCCAGGTCCTGGCCCTTGTAGACGACCTTGCCTGATGTCGCCTTGTAGAGGTTGAGGATGGTGAAGCCGGTGGTGGACTTGCCGCAGCCGGATTCGCCGACGAGCGAGAGGGTTTCGCCTTCCATGATGTCGAGATTGACGTTGTCCAGCGCATAGACGGTCGCCGAACGCTCGCCGAAGGCGCCGAGCTTGACGTGGAAATGCTTGACGAGGTTTTCGACCTTGAGCAGCGGTTGTGCACCCATCACGCAGCCTCCTGCATTTTCTGGACGACGAAGCAGGCCGTACGGTGGTTTCCGGCGCCTGACAGCGGTTCGAGTTTCGGTACGCGCTCGTGGCAAATGGCTTCCGCCAGCGGACAGCGTGGGGCAAAGGGGCAGCCTTTGGGGCGGCGACCCGGCTCCGGCGGCGTACCGCCGATGGACGAGAGCCGGCTTGCGGGCGCATCCGAGAGCTTCGGAATCGAGGCGAGCAGACCGCGCGTATAGGGATGGCTTGGGCGGGCATAAAGCTCGTCAACCGGGGCATCCTCGACGACGGTTCCGGCATAAAGCACGGCGACACGATCGACGAGACCGGCAATCAGCGCCAGGTCATGGGTAATCCAGACAACCGACATGCCGAGCTTGGCGCGCAGATCCTTCACCAGATCGACGATCTGCGCCTGAATGGTGACGTCGAGCGCCGTCGTCGGTTCGTCAGCGATCAGCAGTTTCGGGTTGCAGGCAAGGCCGATCGCGATCATCACACGTTGGCGCATGCCGCCGGAGAGTTCATGCGGATAAGCTTGCAGGCGCTCTTCCGGCCCGGGAATGCCGACGAGGCGCAGCAGTTCGACAGCGCGGACTCGCGCATCGGCCTTCTTCATTCCACGGTGATAGATCAAGGGCTCGCAGATCTGGTCGCCAATGCGCATCACCGGGTTGAGCGAGGTCATCGGATCCTGGAAGACGAAGCCGATGTCGCCGCCGCGCACCTTGCGCAGTTCCTTGTTCGACATCTTTTGCAGGTCGTGGCCGTCGAAGCTCGCGGATCCCTTGGTGACCTTGATCTTGTTGGGTAGAAGCCGCATCAGGCTCAGCATGGTCAGACTCTTGCCGCAGCCGGATTCGCCGACGACGCCAAGCGTCTCGCCCTTGTTGACGTGCAGATCGATGCCATCGACCACGACCGCCGGGCCGTTTCTGCCATCGATTTCGACCGTCAGGCCGCGGACATCGAGGAGTTTTTCGTTGGATCGGGTGGTGTTCATCACTTCGAACCCCGCGGATTGAGTGCGTCGTTGAGGCCATCGCCGAGGAAGCTGAAGGCGACCGAGGCAAGGCCGAGAACGGCTGCCGGGGCGGCCAGCAGATGCGGATAGTGCTGCCAGACGCGCAGACCGTCCGAGATCATGTTGCCCCAGCTTGGGGTCGGCGGGTTGACGCCGATGCCGAGGAAGCTGAAGGCGCTTTCCAGAACCATCGCGGTGCCAAGGCCGGCGCTGACGGAGACGATCAACGGGCCAAGCGCATTCGGAATGACGTAGCGCTTCATGATGATCCAGTTCGAAAGGCCGAGCGCCTGCGCGGCCGTGATGTAGGGCCGGCTGCGGATCGACAGCACCTGGGCGCGAACGAGACGCGCATAGGGCGGCCAGGAGATCAACGCCATCGAGCCGAAGACCAGAATGAAGTCGACCCAGATGGTCTGGCGATAGAAGGGATTGAGCGTCGCCAGATACTGCGCCTCCATCCATTTGGTGATGGGGGACTTCAGCGATGCATTGATGACGACGACGAGGAGCAGGTTCGGCACCGACATGGTCATGTCCGTCAGCCACATGATGACGCGGTCGAACGGATTGCCGAAGAAGCCAGCGATCGCGCCAAGGATCGTGCCGATAAATACGGCGATGACTGTGACGATGACCGCGACCAGGAAGGCCGTGCGGGTGCCGAAGACGACACGGCTGAACACATCGCGGCCGAGGTCGTCGGTACCGAAGAGATGTTGCAGCGATGGAACGGCGTTGCGGGCCTGCAGATTCTGGCTCAGGTAGTCATAGGGCGTCAGATACGGGCCAAAGATCGCTGTGAAAGCGAGGATTGCCACGACGATCAGGCCGAAGACGGCAAGCTTGTTGCGCTTCAGGCGATACCAGGCGTCGCGCCACAGGCTGACGGGTGCTTCTTCCTGAGCTGCGACGGGAGAGAGAGGGATGGCGGACATGGTCAGCGGCTCCTTCTTGCATCGTTGGCACGCGGATCAAGCAGCGGATAGAGAACGTCGACCAGAAGGTTCGAGATCATCACCAGGAAGGATCCGATGAGCGTGATCGCCAGAATGACGGGGTAGTCGGAATTGGTCAGCGCCTGCACGGTCAGGCGACCGAGGCCGGGAAGACCGAAGACGAGCTCAACGAAGATCGCGCCGTTGACAATGGTGATCATGATCAGGCCGAGCTGTGTCACGACGGGCGTCAGCACCGGGCGCAGGATATGGCGCAGCGCTACGACCATCTCGGGCACGCCCTTGGCGCGGGCGGTGCGGACGAAATCTTCAGACAGCACCTCGATGACGGCGGCGCGCGTTTGGCGGACGATCAGCGCGATTGGTTGAAATGAGAGCACGATGAGCGGCAACAGGATGCGCACATCGAAAACACCACCCCAGCCATACGGCACCTTGACCATCGGCAGCAGCACGATAAGGCCGACCATCAGCAGCGGGCCGGCGACATAGGCCGGGATCGCCCACAGAAAGAGCGCGCTGCCGAGGATCGTATAATCGAGGCGGCTGTTCTGGTTCATCGCGGCGATCATGCCAAGCGGAATGGCGATAACAGTCGTCAGGATGATGGAACAGAGCGCAAGCTTGAAAGAAACGGGGGCTGCGGCCGACACCATCGCCCAGACCGAGCGGCCGGATGTCAGCGAATTGCCGAACTGGCCATGCAGCAGGTTCCAGATGTAAAGGGCGAACTGTTCGATGAAGGGCCTGTTCAGGCCGGCACTTTCGCGGATGGCTTCGATGCGCTGCGGATTGTAGGCGACGTCGCCGGGTGCGCGCAGAAAGATCAACTTGATCGGATCGCCGGCGCCGTAGAAAGCCAGCGCGTAGACGGCCAGCATTACGATCAGCACGGACGGAATCCAGATGGCAAACCGGGTCAGCACATAGCGTAACAAGGTCATCTCCCACCGGTTGGCAGACACCTTCCGCGTCAAGGCGGACATGCGATGTCTTCTTGAAACTTGCGCGAAGGCCTTGCGGTCTTCGCGCGGTTGCTAATGTGCCCGAGGGCTATCTGTTTCAGAGTTTCGTGCCGGCTCAGCCGATCGAAATGTCCCAAGGCGCCACGACCTGCCAGTCGAGGTTCTTCTCCATTCCCTTGACCTCTTTGGTGGCCCAGCGGGACATCGCCTGAGAATACCACGGAATGAATGCCCAATCGTCGCGGAATGCCTTCTGGGCATCCTGGGCGAGCTTGACGCGCTGCGGATCATCGACGGCTTTCGTTGCCGCTTCGGCAAGTGCCGCATCGACCTTGTCGTTCTTGTAGCCGCCAAGCTTGTTCTGCGCGTTCGACGAGGTCGAGGCGATGCAGCCGGCGAGATAGGAAACGGCATCGGGAACACGAGTGCCGACGTCGTCGCGGAAGATCTGGACGGCGTTCTGGTCCGGACCGGCATAGGAGTCCTGCTGCGGCTTCATGTCGACGGCCGTGATGCCGAGGTTCTGGCGCCACTGCTCGGCAATGAACTGGGCCGCAGCCTCGATAGCCGGGGCGGAAATGCCGACGAAGAGGATCTTCGGCAGGCGCTCCGGACCACCGTAGGTCGATTCGGCAAGCAGCTTCTTTGCCGCGGCCGGATCGTACGGATAGGGCTCGAAGCCGGAATTTTCGGCGCCGGGAACGGAATTCAGGATCTGGTCGGCCTTCTTGTGCGGACCGTCAGGATAGGAAGCCTTGAAGAGGCCGTCGCGATCGATCGCCATGATCAATGCCTGGCGAACCTTCGGATCGTCCATCGGTGCGCGGGTGACGTTGAACCAGAAGTGCTGGCTGGTCGGGATCAGCGGACCGGCGGAGAATTCGGGGCCGAGGTCCTGGATAATCGTCGAGGTGACCAGTTCCGTATGTGCGTTGAACTCGCCGGACTTGATGAGCGACGTCGCGGTGACGTTGTCTTCGATCGAGGTGATTTCGATGCGCGCGAGCTTCGGCTTAGGCCCGAAGAAGTTCTCGTTCGGCTCGAACACCAGCTTGCCGGCGTCGATGTCGATGCTCGTCAGCTTGAACGGGCCGGAATAGACGGCGCTGCTGTCGGGCTTGTACCAGTCCGCCACTTCCTCGCCGTCACTACCACGAGACTGCGCGGCCTTGGTGATCGGTGCGATATGGTTGGCAAGGCGCATGAAGAAGATCGGGTCGGCTTCCGCCAGCGTCACAACGACGGTGCCTTCGTCAGGCGTGGCGACGCCCGTCAGTTCGTTGCCGGAACCGGCGCCGATTTCCTTGTAACCCTGAACCTTGCTCAGTACCTGGTCGGCACGCTGGCTCTTGGTGTTGGGCATGGAGGCCACTTCCCAGGATCCCTTGACATCAGCCGAGGTGATCTTGCTGCCATCCGAGAAGACAGCCTTGGGATCGATCTTGAAGGTCCAGACCTTGTTGTCTGGCGACTCCCAGCTGGTGAAGACGTATGGCTTGATCTTGCCTTCGCTGTCGAAATACATCGGCGAGGCCCACCAGATCGAGTTCCAGCGGAACGGAACGCCGCCACCGCGCAACGGCGACCAATCCTGGTTGAAGGCCGGATTGGCAACCTTCAACACCTGACCGTCATCGGCCAGCACGATGCGAGCATTCATGCCGAAGATTGTGAGGCCGACGCCGGCGGCGAGGCCAAGCTTCAACGCGTCGCGACGCGACATCTGCGCTTTCTGCGCAATATTCCCTTCATTCCGATCAGTCATCGTGTCCTCCCATGACAAAATCAGTGACGGCACCACTTTCACTCTGTTCCCGAAAGTGCGTCACGACATGGCGCAGACACTCGCTCGATAATGTAAATATGTCAACATAAATTAATCGATGGCGCTCTCGGCAAAACGAACGAAATATTTTCTTTAGTTTTTTCAACATGTTAAAAAATCACAACTGACGCTCTCTGTATTGTCATATTGACAACAAAGCTTCAGGGGATGAAGAAAACGCCATCTTGCGGGCCGGATTTCCGGTCGCTGCCGCTTTTTTCGCGGCGTTCATCCGAGGAGGACGATATGAGCAATCACAAGATTACAGGCGTATTTAGCGCGGCCGCGACGCCACTCAATGCGGATGGCAGCCCGGATCTCAGCCTTTTCACCGAGCACTGCCAGCGACTGTTGCAGGAAGGGTGCCACGGCATCGCCCTGCTGGGCACGACGGGGGAAGCAAACTCTTTCTCCTCCAGCGAGCGCCGTGCAATTCTCGAGGCAGCGCTCAAGGCGGGCGTGCCGGCCGACAAGCTGCTCCCGGGGACGGGTGTCGTTGCCATTCCTGAAACCGTCGAATTGACCAAGCACGCCCTTTCGCTCGGCGTGACGAAGGTCGTGATGCTGCCGCCCTTCTACTACAAGGGAGTCTCCGACGACGGATTATTCGCCGCCTACTCGCAGGTCCTGGAAAAGATCGCCGACGCCCGGCTGCAGGTCATTCTCTACCACATCCCGCAGGTTTCGGGCGTTCCGCTTTCGATTCCGCTGATCGGCCGATTGATAGAAGCCTTCCCCGACACGGTCGTCGGGATCAAGGAATCGGCCGGCGATTTCAATAACATGCAGGCGATCATCGGAGCTTATCCGGGCTTCTCCGTGTTGGCGGGCGCCGATCCGCTGCTCTTGCCGCTGCTGAAGGCCGGAGGTGCGGGCTGCATCACGGCAACCTCCAATCTCGTCGCGAATTCGCTGCGAACCGTATACGACAAGGTGCATGACGAGACGCAGGCCGGCGCCGTCGAGGCCGCCCAGGCTCGCATCAACGCCTATAGAACGCTTTCCAATTCCTACGTGCAGATCCCGACCATCAAGGCCATGGTCGGGCTGAAGACCGGCAACGCTGCCTGGAAGCGCACGCGCGCGCCGCTGATGCCGATCAGCGATGCCGACTACGTCGCGCTTTCCGAAGCCTACGCCAAGCTGCCGTAGGGAGCGCGACCATGAGTTTCACAGCTTTGCCAGCCGAGGCCGTTCCGGCGCTGATGACCGGAGAGATCGTCGCGAACGCGAACGAAAGGGGGCGCGCAGATGCCTATCTGCCCTCCCCTTGCATCCAGAACCATGCCGCCAACCTCGCCTTTCTGCCTGGCGGGACGCTCACCTGCGTTTGGTTTGGCGGCACGATGGAGGGGATGGGCGACATTTCCATTTACATGTCGCGGCTTGCCCCGGATGCCAATGTTTGGTCGCAGCCGGAGAAAATGTCCGACGACCCGACCAAATCCGAGCAGAATCCGCTGATTTTCACGGCTCCAGATCGAAAAGTCTGGCTGCTTTACACCTCGCAGACCTCGGGGAATCAGGATGGTTCTGTTGTCAAATGTCGGACCTCCGAGGATGGCGGCAAAACCTTCGGAGAGGTCCGCCTTCTCTGCGACATCCCAGGCACCTTTGTTCGCCAGCCGATCATCGTCAACAAGGCCGGCGCTTGGCTCCTGCCGGTCTTTCGCTGCATCGGATTGCCCGGCGAGCGCTGGACTGGCGACGTGGACACGGCAGGCGTGCTGATCTCCCGCGACCAAGGTGAGAGTTGGGCTATGACCGAGGTCCCTGATAGCATTGGGGCGGTCCATATGAACATCGTTCCGACAGACGATGGCAACCTTGTCGCCTTCTATCGAAATCGGTTCGCCGAATCCGTCTTGTGCAGTCGCTCGAGTGATGGCGGCGAGCATTGGAGTGTGCCGCAGCCGATCGATCTGCCGAACAACAACTCGTCAATTCAGGCGACAAAGCTCAAAAACGGCGTGATAGCAATGGTTTATAACCATTCCAATGCGTCGATGTCGGACGCTCGGCGCCTTTCGCTCTACGATGAGATCGAAGGTGACGATGAGATCAAGGCGGCGTCGGCACCGGCGATCGAGCGCCGCAAGGCTGTCTGGGGCGTTCCCCGCGCCCCGCTCAGTCTCGCCTTCTCCAACGACGGCGGCGCAAGCTTCCCACGTCGTATCGACCTCGATACCGGCGATGGATATTGCCTGAGCAACAACTCGAAGGACTCGGTGAATCGCGAGTTTTCCTACCCTTCGATTGTCCAGGGACCAGATGGCGCCGTGCACATCGCCTATACCTACTATCGCCGAGCCATCAAATACGTCCGGCTTTCGGCGGATATGATTGCCTGACGCCTTCACAGGTTGTCAGTTGTGAACCTCATCGATCCGACCCGGCTTCATCAGAGCATGAAACGCGTTGGATTGCGTGTTTGTTTTTGACAACTTTTGCGCCCTACTTCCGACGATTCGGTGCTGGCTCTCTCGGCGCCGCCAAACAACGGATCGCATGAGTGTTATAATCAATTTCAATATGTTAGCTTATGCAATGTATCTTCTTTCCTGCGATGGTTTCGAGGAGAAATGCGATTTATTTCGACACTATCGAATGTGTCGCTTGCCAAATACACGATCATTGTATAACAAATTTACATCTTTTGCGACCTGATGTGTCGCTAGCACTTGCAGGGGAGGACTGGTCCGGTGGTTAGCTTGGATTCGCCTATCACAATCGTTCGGCCGCATCTGATCGAGTTCGGTGTCGGTACGGCGGAGCGGCTCGGCAAGTGGGCCGGCGAGAAGGGTTATCGCCGGACTCTCGTCATTTCCGACGCCTTCAATGCGACGCGGGTCGATGCGCTTGCCCTCAAGGGTGAGGTCACGGTGTTTGCCGATGTGACGCCCGAGCCCGACATTACCAATCTCGACAAGGTGCTGGCGGCGGCGAACGCGGCGGATGCGCAGCTTGTGGTCGGCTTCGGCGGCGGGAGCGCCATGGATCTTGCCAAGCTCGCAGCTGTTCTCGCCGGCTCATCGCAAACGCTTCATGACGTCGTAGGACCGAACAAGGTCCACGGACCGCGCCGCGTTGCTCTGGCGCAGGTGCCGACCACATCAGGCACGGGAAGCGAGGCCGGCATCAGAGCTCTGGTCACAGACCCGAAGACGATGGCGAAGCTCGCCGTCGAAAGCATGCACATGTTGGCCGATATCGCGGTTGTCGACCCGGCGCTTACCTTCAGCGTGCCTGCGCGCACGACCGCAGCGACGGGCGTCGATGCCATGGCACATTGTGTCGAGGCATTCACCAATCGCAAGGCGCATCCGATGATTGATCTCTACGCCATCGAGGGTACGCGGTTGGTCGGAAAGTATCTCGCGCGGGCGGTCAAGGACGGATCCGACGCCGAGGCGCGTGCGGGCCTGTCGCTTGCCTCGCTCTATGGCGGCTTCTGTCTTGGCCCGGTCAATACGGCTGGCGGCCATGCACTCGCCTATCCGCTCGGTACACGCTGGCATGTCGCGCATGGCGCGGCAAACGCCCTGATCTTTCCGCATGTTCTCGCATTCAACACCCCGGCCGTGCCCGCAAAGACCCGTGCCGTCATGGACGCGCTTGGTCGCGAGACCTCCGACGAGATCGCGTCGGTGTTCGATGCCGCCTACTCCTTCTGCGCCGAACTCGGGATTGAGATGAAACTCTCCTGCCTCGGCGTTCCGGAAAGCGATCTGGATGCGATGGCCGAGGATGCCTTTGCCATCCGCCGCCTGCTCGACAATAATCCACGCGACCTGTCGCGCGCCGATATCCGCTCGATCTACGAAGCCGCCTTCTAAGGCGCGCTTCCATTCAAAGAGGACCGTGAGTGATGGACAGAAATGCGAAAGTCGCCGTGACGCTCGGCGATCCGGCGGGCGTCGGCCCCGAGGTGATCGTCAAGGCGCTCGCCACGATGCCGGAACAGGAGCGGCGCGATTTCGTCATCGTCGGTAACACGGAGGCGCTCGAGCGCGCCAATCGAACGGCAGCAACCGGACTTTCCTTTGCGCCGGCGGATGCAGCGGTCGCCGGCAAGATTGCCGTCGACGAGGTGGACCTCGGCGCACCGTTGCCGGAGATCGGCAAGGTGAGCCCCGTGGCGGGCGATGCCTCGGTTCGCTACATCAGCCGCGCGGTCGATCTTGCGATGTCGGGCGACGCCGATGTCATCGTCACCGCGCCGATCAATAAGGAAGCAATGAACCTTGCTGGCCACCACTATGATGGTCACACCGGCCTGCTGGCGCACCTGACGGGCTCCAAGAGCTCGTTCATGCTGCTCGCCTCGGAGCGGCTGAACACCATCCATGTCTCGACCCATATTTCGCTGAAGGGCGCGATCGAGCGCGCGAGGACCGAGCGCGTGCTGGCGACGATCGAGGCAGGCCACAACCACTTCATGCGTCTTGGCAAGAAGGCGCGCATTGCGGTCGCGGGCCTCAATCCGCACTGCGGCGAAAACGGTCTGTTTGGCACCGAGGATACCGAGTTCCTGGCCCCGGCCGTCGAGCTGGCGCAGGCGAAGGGGATCGATGTCGTTGGTCCGATCTCGGCGGATACGGTCTTTGCCCGTGCCTATAACGGCGCCTTCGATCTCGTCATCGCGCAGTATCACGATCAAGGCCATATCCCGATCAAGCTCATTGCCTTCGACACGGCGGTCAACGTCTCGCTCGGCTTGCCGATCGATCGCGTGTCGGTCGACCACGGGACGGCCTTCGATATTGCCGGAACGGGCAAGGCCAACCACGTGAATATGCTCTCGGCCATTGCCTATGCGCGGCTGATGGCGCGGTCTCCACGCCGACGGGCGGCTTAACGCTTCGGGTGCTTGTTGCATTGTCAGCGGCGCAGCGTTGCGCCGCCTGCCGCTTTGCTCGTTGGAGGAAATGAGCGATGGAAAAGACTGTTGTCATTCTCGGTGGCGAACTGGCGCCGGAAGGTCGCTCGCTTCTGGAAGAGGCCGGAGCAAGCGTCATTGCCACACCGCCCTATATCGACCGGCAAGCCGTTATCGAAACAATGAAGGCCCACCGACCGGATGCCGTCATCGTGCGATTGCTGGCCGATCTTCTTAGTTCGGAGGAAATGCAGGCGGGCGGAAAGCTCCGGCACATCGCCAAGCACGGCGTCGGGACGAATGACATCGATGTGAAGGCAGCCACTGCGCTCGGCATTCCGGTGTCGATGGCTACGGGCAGCAACGGGCACTCCGTTGCCGAGCATGCGCTCGCGCTGATCATGGCGCTGGTCAAGGATCTGCCGCGCCAGGACGCGCTGATCCGGGACGGCATCTGGGACAAGAACCAGTACAAGGGACGCGAGCTGCGCGGCCAGCGGCTTGGCCTCGTCGGTTTCGGCTTCATCGGCCAGACGCTGGCGAAAATGGCCGGCGCGATCGGCATGACCGTCTCAGCCTTCGATCCGCACGCGCCGGACAGCGCCTTTGGCGATGAGGTCAGCCGCGAAACAGATCTCGATACGCTTCTTGCGGACTCCGATATCGTCAGTTTGCACTGTCCGTTGACACCTGAGACGCAAGACCTGATCGACGCCCGCCGCATCGGCCTGATGAAACAAGGTGCGTTCCTGATCAACACGGCGCGGGGCGAAGTCGTCGATGAGAAGGCATTGGTCGCTGCCCTCGAAGATGGGCACCTCGCCGGAGCCGGTCTCGACAGTTTCGCCGTCGAGCCGCCGGGCATCGACAATCCCCTGTTAGAGCTTTCGAACACGCTCGTCACGCCACATGTCGCGGGCGTGACGCTCGACGCGAAACGCGCCGTTTCCATCATGTCGGCCGAGAACGTGCTTGCCGCGCTCGACGGTGTGACGCTTCACCCGCGCTTTCTGGCGCGCTGACCCGGCGGCCCGGTGCCGGCAAATAATGGAGTAAGCCATGGGCGAGACATCCGACATCCGCTACGCGCCAGATAGGCTGCGCCAATTTGCACGGGCGGTGTTTGCCGCTGCCGGGCTCGAGGAGGAAAAAGCGGCCGCCGTCGCCCACTATCTCCTCGAAGCCGATCTGATGGGACACACGACGCATGGTTTGGCATTGGCCGGCTGGTATCTCCAAAGTATCGCCGATGGCGTGATGAAGCGCGAAGGTCTGCCGGAGGTGGTCTCCGACCGCGGGCCGGCCATTGCGTGGCAGGGGCAGCGCCTGCCCGGTGCCTGGCTGACATCGGAGGCGGTGAAGCTTGCCTGCGAGCGTGCGGCGACCTACGGCACGGCGACGATCGCAATCGCCGACAGCCATCACATCGGTTGCCTTGCCGCATATCTCACCATCGCGACCGATCGCGGCTATATGGTCAGCATCGCGAGTTCCAGTCCATCGGGGGCGCAGGTCGCGCCCTTCGGCGGGCGAAAGGGCATCTACACGCCGAATCCCGTCGCCCATGGCATTCCGACGCCCGGCGATCCGATCCTGATCGATATCAGCGCCTCGATCACGACGGTCAACATGGCGCAACGTCTGGTCCGCGAGGGCCGACAATATGATCATGCGTGGCTGATGGACGAGAACGGCGAGCCCAGCCGTGATCCGCGAGTGATCGAACGCGGTGGCACGCTTATGCCGGTCGGAGGGCTCGATCATGGCCAGAAGGGCTATGGCATGGCGCTTCATGTCGAAGCCTTCACCCAAGGTCTTTCAGGGCTTGGCCGCGTCGACGGGCTGAAGGGTACCAATGCTGCTGTCACCGTCCAGGTTTTCGATCCTGACGCATTTGGGGGTCGCGATGCCTTTCTGCGGCAGACCGGCTGGCTCGCCGATGCGTGTCGCAGCAATCCGCCGCGACCCGGCGTTGCCCGCGTTCGGCTGCCCGGGGAAAACGGCCTGGCGCGCAAACGCTCTGCCCTGGCGGATGGGGTCGCCCTGCACTCCAACATCATGGCATCGCTCGCGTCCCACGCCGAGCGGCTCGGCGTCGCAATGCCCTAGCTTCGGGGCCAACGCTCATCCTGAACAAAAGCACGTGGAGAGTTCGATCGAGCCGTTTCGGTCACCGCTCACAGCCGCTAAGTGTTTACAAAGCGTAAACAGTCGGAGGGATGAGGTGAGAAGTTTTGCAGCAGGTCTGACCGCAGCTCATTTGGAGCAAATGCTCGCACCCTACATCGCCGACCGGCAAGGTGAAGCGGATCGCGGCAATGCCGAGCGTGGTGACGAGCGCGAAACCGCCCCGACCAAGAAAGGCGCGGAGGATGCCTGGACATCGCCTCGCAACTAAATTCCGCTGGCCGTTTTTCGAGATCCGAGAACCGACGACTTTGGCGCGGCCGAACGTCGGTTTTTTGCTGCCCGGCGATCTCGACAAGCCCCAGCACGCATTTCTAATGTCTTGAAAACACAAGCGATCGTCAGGCCAAAGCCTGAAAAAAGATCACTTGTTAGAAGGAAATTTGGAGCGGGCGAAGGGATTTGAACCCTCGACCCCAACCTTGGCAAGGTTGTGCTCTACCCCTGAGCTACACCCGCTCAATCCGCATCGGTCCGGGGTAGTTGTGAGGACCGTGGGCGCCACCTTGCGGCGACGGGCGCTATATCGCCCAAACGATTTTCAAATGCAACAGGGAAATGACGGAAATTCGAAGAAAAATTTGCCTGCCTCGTTCGGAGACATCGGAAGTGCCGCAAATGCAGGGCAAAGCGTCGACCGGGAGCGTTGCAAAAGATGATGGCGGGACGTAATCAGGCATGCATCCACTTTCCCGACCGCATGGATTTTCCGATGACCGACGAGACGCCGAAGACGAGAGACGACCTTTTTGCCTTTCTTGATGGCTTGGATATCAAGCACAGCACCAAAAACCATGCGCCTGTCTTTACGGTTGCCGAATCGGTCGCACTGCGTGACGAGATCCCCGGCTGCCACACGAAAAACCTCTTCGTCAAAGACAAAAAGGATCAGTTCTTCCTGCTGACGGTTGAAGAAAATGCGACTGTAGATCTGAAGACGGTGCACACGCTGATCGGCGCCGCCAGCAAGGTCTCCTTCGGAAAGCCGGAAAGGCTGATGGAGTATCTTGGGGTTGCGCCCGGTTCGGTCACGGCCTTTGGGGCCATCAATGACACCGGTGGAAATGTGACGTTCGTTCTCGATGCCGATCTGATGAAGGACGAGATCATCAATTGCCACCCACTGTCCAATGACGCAACGACTTCGATTGCAAGCGGAGATCTTATTCGCTTTATGGAAGCGACGGGACATAAGCCGCTTGTCTTGAAAGTGACGTCCTGACATACGATTTTAGCGCTAGAAAAGCCGGCTGACCGGCACGGCGGGAGATATCCATGAGCGGCAACGACAATCCTTACAGCAATTCCTTTGGCCAGATGACGGCAACGGCGAATTATGGGGCGGCCCCGGCTGCGGGCGCGGGCGGTTACATCAAGGATACGACGACCGCGAATTTCGCGAAGGATGTCATCGAGGAATCTCGCAACCAGCCGGTTCTGGTCGATTTCTGGGCACCGTGGTGTGGTCCCTGCAAGCAGCTGACCCCAGTGCTGGAAAAGGTCGTCAATGAAGCGCAAGGGCGCGTCAAGCTGGTCAAGATGAACATCGATGACCATCCGTCGATCGCAGGCCAGCTTGGTATCCAGTCGATTCCGGCCGTAATCGCCTTCGTCGGCGGTCGTCCCGCCGATGGTTTCATGGGCGCTGTGCCGGAGAGCCAGATCAACCAGTTCATCGATCGGATCGCCGGTCCGGCCGGCGCCGACCAGGCGGCCGAAATCGAAGGCGTCCTCAAGGAGGCGAACGAGTTGTTGGCATCGGGCGATATCAATGGTGCCGCACAGCTTTACGGCGCCGTCATGCAGGCCGATCCCGAGAATGCGAAGGCTTTGGCGGGAATGGCCGAATGCATGATTGCCGCAAACCAGCATGAGCGTGCGCGCGAGGCGCTGACTGACCTGCCTGAGGAGATGGCGAAGGACCCGGCGATCCAGGCTGTATCGACGAAGCTCGATCAGATCGAGGAGGCGCGCAAGCTTGGTGATCCCGTCGCTCTGGAGCAGGACCTAGCGCGAAATCCCGACGATCATGAGGCCCGCCTGAAGCTTGCCAAGATCCGCAACGTCGAGGGTCGGCGCGAAGAATCGGCAGAGCATCTGCTTTATATCATGCGCAAGGACCGCGCTTTCGACGACGATGGCGCTCGCCGGCAACTGCTGCAGTTCTTCGACGTCTGGGGCTTCAAGGATCCTGCGACGGTTTCGGCACGGCGCAAGCTCTCGGCCATGCTATTTTCGTAATTCGGGCTTCAAGTTTCGATCGCCCGCCCTTGCGTTTTCGGGGGCGGGCCCCACATTCCCGATTGTGCGGGCGCATCCTGTCGCGCCCGCGGGTGACGCAGGACCAGTCTCTATGCAAGTGGGGAATGCACGATACTTAAAGCCCGGTGATCTGCCCGATACGATCGCTGTCTTTCCGCTTGGCGGTGCGCTTCTGTTGCCCACAGGCCAGCTACCCCTCAATATCTTCGAGCCGCGTTATCTCGCGATGTTCGACGCCGCTTTGTCGGGAAATCGACTGATCGGCATGGTCCAGCCCGCGTTGGGGGACCAGGAAGGGCAGGGCGAGGTTCTGGCCCCGGTTGGCTGCCTTGGACGCATTACATCCTTCGCCGAAACAGGGGATGGTCGCTACATCGTTTCCCTCACCGGCATCTGCCGTTTTCGCCTTCTAGAGGAGCGCGAGACGCACAATCCGTTCCGGACCTTCCGCATAGCACCGTTCATTGCCGATCTCTCGGCACGCGATGAGGAGGACGCTGTCGATCGCGCCGCGCTTCTGGCTGCTTTCAAGGCCTATCTCGATGCAAACAAGCTCGAGGCCGATTGGGAAAGCGTCGAGCGCGCCAGCAACCTGACGCTCGTCAATTCGCTGGCAATGATGTCACCCTTCGGGCCTGCCGAGAAGCAGGCGCTCCTGGAGGCGCCCGACCTAAAGACACGAGCGGAAACGCTGATCGCGATCACCGAGATCGTGCTGGCGCGTGTCTTCGGTGACTCGGACACCGTTCTGCAGTAAAACGGATTCATGGACGAAAAACTCAGCCGCGTTGATCCGAAGCTTCTCGAACTGTTGGTATGCCCCCTGACAAAGGGTCGGCTAACATATGACCGCGAGCACAATGAACTCGTGTCGGAGAGGGCGCGCCTCGCCTATCCGATCCGTGATGGCATTCCGATCATGCTGGTCTCGGAGGCCCGTGGACTGGACGACTGACTAGAGCCTTTCATGTTTTGACGGAAGCGTAGCCGGCATTTGAGAAGTAGTTGGCGCATTCCTCTGGCTTTATGGTGTCGGCGAGTAAGCCCAGATGGCGCCACGTTTCCTCGATGGTTCGCTTTTG
>NZ_JACUZZ010000042.1:0-29048 GCF_014851595.1 Rhizobium sp. RHZ01 | reverse complement strand
TACCGGCTTCCAATGCATCGATCTTCGCGGCCGACTTATCGACGCAGGTGACATGGTGGCCGAAATCGGCGAGGCAGGCACCGGAGACGAGGCCGACATAGCCCGAGCCAATCATCACAATACGCATTTGACCTCACATCTTCCGGGTTTCAGCTCGCTGGTTTTGAGCACGCCCTTGCAAATGACGTGTCTTCAGGCGAACGCTTCAGCTGCCCTCACGCGTACACCCTGAAATAATCGACGCGCATATGAGTGATCCTGTCTGCGTCCTGCAAAGGCTGCGGAAACTTGACGTCGGTCCTCAATGCTAGTGTTAGGAGCGGCCAAAACACATCGAATTCCTCGTCCAGCCGGGCTGAGCGCGTGATTGGCCAATCAGCGGGCCTTCCCGTCTTCCTGTCGATGACGGGATCTCGATTGAAGTATGGGACGCATCGCGTCTGATCGATGAGCATGCCGTAGCGGCAATACCCGGCGGTCATGTCGACAGACGTTTCGACACCGGTGCTTCTTCCGCCTTCGTCCGGCCCTCCCCATTCGTGAAGGTAGGTCCCGTAGATGGTGGGCTCCCATCCTTTGTGCTCCACGATATCAAGCTCAATACTGGTCTTGGGTTCGAGGATGCTTCGGCCGTTCAGCATCCAGAATGCTGGCCAGGTCAACGGATGACGAGGAAAGAGCATTCGCGCCTCGAAATAGCCTTTGCGCCATCCCTTGAGGACGGCACCATCCTTTCTCGCTGTCTGAAGGTTTCCGGAAATCCACTGAAATTCGGGCAGCGTGTTTCCGTAATATTTCCGAACGTTCATCGGGCGTCCGATATATTTTGCCGAGATCTGCAGTGCCTTGCCACCTTCTGCCGCCGTGTCGTCGACGATGGAATATGGATTGAACCCCTCCTCACCGTGCCTTGTGGCGAAGGCCGATCGACCATAAAAGCCGGTTCCGTCTGTCGTCGCCTTCGGACCGGCGTCCCAGACAGACCAATCCAGCGAATTGAAGGTGTCTTCAAAGACGACCTCTCGTCCGATAGTGGGATCGTCGGAAGCAACCACTGTGGCAGACGCGTTCTGGCATCTCAGGGCCGCCAGGGAGGCACCAGATGCCTTCAGAAAGCCACGCCGTGATAAAGAAGGCAGCATGCACGGTCTCCTTGCCGACGATTGACACCTTAGGCGAGTTCACCAGCGGCGATCCGAAGGGCCTCGGCATGGATTTCCACCACGCGCTCGGGGCTGTACCTGTCGATGAAGGTCTTTCGAAATTCAGAGTGTGACTGCTCAAGCGAAAGGTTGTCGCAATAGTACGACATCGCATCGACGAGAGCTTTTCCACCGCTCACCGGGACAAGGCGCCCAAGGCGAGGATCGACGAGGATATCACTCGGTCCAAATTCACAGTCGGTCGAGATGACCGGCAAACCGAACCGCAAGGCTTCGCAGATCGCAAGCGACCACCCTTCCCACCGCGAGGTCGAGACATATACGTCGCTGGTTGCAAGGGCCGGCTGCGGGTTAATCGGGTAATGTTCGACGGTGACGTAAGCACCGATCCCAAGTCTCGATATTTCGGCGCGCAGGCTCGCCTCGCCAATGCCATATCCGACGATCCTCAGCCTGACATTCGGTCGGATCCTGACGAGCTCGGAGAATGCCTGAAGGAGGATATCCTGCCCCTTTTGAAAGGCAAAGCGACCGACATTGACAAATGTGACGGTTCCAGGCGGTGCGTCGGAAAGCGGCGTTTCAGACAGGTCAAAGGCGCGAACCGGATTGGGAACCCAGACCTGCGGTACCTTGCTGTTGAACATTTCCTTGAAAGAGTCGAGCTGTCTCGGCGACGTTCCGAAAACATAAGACACCCTCGAGAGAAAATAGGCGCGCATCAACAAGAAGAGGACCTTTGCCTTGAAATGGCTGCGCTCGCGCTTTGGATTTCCGTGCAAATGGACGGCAAATCGACGGTTCAATCCGAGACAAGCCGCCATGCAAATAACCGTCGGCTCAATTTGCGGGACGACAACCAGGCGGTAGTCCTTCGACTTGATGACGCTTCGGAAAATTCGCATCAAGTCCAGGCGCCCGCGAGCGACGCGATCGATGACATTATATCCACGCGCCTCCATCGGTCGGTTCCTGTGCACCGAGGTGTAGAGCACGTCGACCTCGAAATCGTCGGAAAATCGATCTGCGAGCATCGTGCAGACAGCATCGACAACCCGCTCTATTCCGGCAAACGCGCTTGTTCCCGGCTGGATGTAAAGGATCTTTATGCGACGTTGGGATCGATCGCGAAATGGCAGGCCGACTTGCATTTCCATTCGTCCTCCGGACCAGAAGGCAACAGGGCTCCATGTGCCGGCACACACAGCACCGACGCCAAAAGGGACAAGCATTCAATCAACTGCAAATCGCATCGGATGCGATCAGTATAGGGCGAGCGGATCCAACGGAACTCCCAGCAAAATCACCGCAGGTGATATCCAGGAAGCAACGAAAAATGCCGACGAGTTACTACTTATATCGCCCCGAAATACTTCGGGACGCGTAGTTTTATAGCCGCTTCGGCCATCTATGTTGCAGCGCCCACAGGGTTATTTCTATAGACGTCTTGCACTGCACTTGGTATGCTGCTTTGCAACATAATCTGAGTAGAGAAGGTTTGCAAGATGTTAAAAGTCCAACCGCTTCTCAGCATCATAATCACTTGTTACAACTATGAAATGTACATTTCGGAATGTATCAGAAGTGTTCTTTCGCAAGACTATGACAACCTGGAAATAATAGTGGTCGACGACGGATCGACGGACCGCTCCTGGGACAGGATCCGGGAATTCGGAGATCGGATCATTGCCGTGCGGACGGAAAATCGTGGACAATTGAAGACGTCACTGCACGGTCTGTCTTTGTCGCATGGAGAGTTCGTGTACTTCCTTGATGCCGACGACGTTCTTGGTGAGGGCACGCTTCCTGAAATTGCTTCTTATCTCAGGCAAGATGTTTCCAAGATACAGTTCATGCTTCTGCCAATCGACAAGGATGGCAACGCGATCGGCAATGCGTTCCCCTCTCTTCAGCCATCGGACGACTCCGAACCGCTGATCCGATCGATACGTGAAAGAGGCTACTACAATACGCCGCCGACCTCTGGAAACATCTACAGGCGTGACGTCTACGAGGGCCTCGGGGAAATGGCCTACGAGCGCGGCATCGATGGTGTCTCCTACCTTCTTGCTCCCTTCGTCGGCAAGGTCATCTCGATTCCGAAGACGCTCGGCAAGTACAGGATTCACAACGCCAACCAGTCGTCCTTTTCCGTGGTGACATCAAAGCGGATGAAAGGCTACGTCGACCGCTTCATGGGACGTCTTAATCATCTTGCGGAGCTCGTTCAGGCACGCTGCGCGTCAACCCCCATGGTCGAAGTCCGCAGCGACTACGCCTACGTCATGGAACTGAATACGATGAGCCTCGTCGTTGACGGCAAGCGACCAAGTGTTGGCCAGATCGCAGCTTACATGGGCTCGGTGATGCGCGAAAACACCGGCAAGAAGCGATTTGCGCTTTGCCTATTTGCCGTTGCGCTCTTTGTGCTTCCAAACGGCATGGCACAGCAGTTGGCGGCGATCCGGATCGACCCGTCGAGGTCTCGACAGATGCGGTCCCGCCTGAAACAGGCCTTTTCCGTTTAGCACCAATATGAGGATGAGGTGTCACGTGGCCACGGCAACCGCCTTGCTACGTGGCATCGCCGAGTAATAGACCTCGAGCGTCTCTCTGGCGACGCGCTCGATCGTCAGACGTTCGATGCGAAACTGGCTTTTGCGTCGCCAGTCTGCAATCCGTTCCGGTGCTTCCAAGAGGTGGCCAAGCATTCCGGCAAGAGCTGCCGGATCCCGGGGCGGGACCAGAAGCCCGGCCTCGCCGTCCTCAAGCAATTGGGGAATTCCGTCGACCGAAGAACCAATAACCGCACAGCCTGCCTCGCGCGCCTCAGACAATACGAGCGGTGCCGGGTCGGCATGGGATGGAAGGACGAAGATGTCCGCCCCCAGCATGTATGGGTAGGGATCCCTTGTCGATCCGACAAAGGTGATGTCCGACGCGCTTTCCAGTGCCGCCGCTCTTGCCTTGTATTCCTCGCGAAAAGGGCCATCGCCGACAATGTAGAGATGGGCTGTCGGAAAGGACCTGTGAACAGTTTCAAACGCGTCAAAAAGGTCCAGGAGACCTTTGCGTGGATGAAGACCACCGACAAACAAGATACTCGGTGAGCGAAGCGGTTTCGGCTCTTCACTGCGTCCTTCCGATCGACTTGACCCGATCGTGCCGTTCAACACCACTTTCAACTTCGACGCAGGAACGCCGCGCCGGCGCATCGAGGCCCCGACGACATCGCTGACGGCGATCACGCGTGTTCCTAGGCCCATCAGGGTTGCGCTCTTTTCGAACTCATTGTGGACTGTCGTGATGAGTGGAACACGTCGCAACTTGCAGACCGGAAAAGCGATCACCGCGCTTGTCATCATATGCGCGTGAACGACGTCAATGTCGTACGTCTTGAGATGAGAATTCAGGCGCGATAGAGCCCCAATGAGGCTCGGGATCTTCCGCTGGTGACGGACAAAAAGCGTCTCGATACCTTCTGACTTTAGAAGTGTATCGAAGTCTCCCCCTTCACTCGCGAGATAGACGTGATGTCCCATCCTAACCTGCGCGCAGGCGAGATCCACGGCTGCGTGAACATGCCCATTCAGGCGCCGGGTATGATTGAGAATATGCAGAATACGCATCATCGACCTCTCGTCATCTTGTGGCGATGCCCATCGCCTTCCAGGTGCGTTTGACGGTAAGCTGTTCTTCAAGGGGCAGCGGTTGCTGTCTCCACGTCGATCGTCGAAACCCGGGCTGTCGGCTGGTAATTGAAGCCGCCCTGCCGGCCGATCGATTCTATTCCGAAGCTTTTCAAGCGGGCGATCGCCTTTGCTGCATTTTGTGCCGCTCCCTTGCTGTAGATGGGATAGGCGTTTGTCAGGATGTGGCTGCCCTCGAGTTTCAGGTCGCCACGAAACAACCCATTTGCGCACGCGTGGTGGCGAAAATCGGCTTCTGCTCTTTCGGCCGACGTAACCGCGCCAGCGATGACCTCGACAGCAAAATACTCTCGCTCGGCGACGCGCCCGTAAAAGTCCGAATAAACGGTCAAACGCTTCCACGAGCCCTCGTGAGAGAAGTTGTAAATGATCGCCTGGGGAAAGCCCCGCTCACCGGCGAAGCTGAAGTAAAGAGTGATGAGTGTAATGGTTTTCAGAGGCGAGGTTTGTCCGTTGCCGCATATCCGTTCAGCAACGCTGATCGGCACCGTCGAGACAACTCTAGTCCCGCCCAAGCAGCCATCACCGAGCAACAGCTCGTAACCGCAGTCTGTCTTATGCAGCTGGCGCAACTCGGCCGACAGCATGAAGACGACCCCACAGCTTTCAAGCCTGGACACCGCTGCGCCATAGAGTGCAGCAAAACCTTCTCTTGGGCGCGCCATCTGGCGGTTCTTTGGTCCGGTCGCCCGTTTGCGCTTCAGCAAACGGCGCGAGAGATTGATGAGCGAGGCATATTCGGCAATCCAAAGCATGCGCTTGCGTGCGAGATCGAGATCGATCTCTTCGGGACGAATGCCGTAGAAGCGCCGCATGTAGGTCCCAAGCCCCGACCTGTGCAAGAGATAGGCCCCAATCCAGTAGCGCGCAAAATCCCTTGCGTTCGCCATCTGGCGACAGAATATGCGCGCGTAAAGGACCGAGGCGAATATCCGGATCACACCGAGTGGACCTGCGCCAAGAATGTCATCACGTATTGAAATTGGATAAAGAGTGATCTTCCCCTGCGGGTTCAGCCTCCCCCACGTCGGTTTGATCGGCACATAATGTTCAAGAAGCTCCGGGAAGTGCCGAAGCAAAGGGGAGTCGTCCTGAAAGATCAGGCTCCCGACGTCGAACGTGTAGCCTTCGTTCGAAGACCAGTCCATATGGTTTCCGCCGACATGATCGTATTCGTCGACGACGACGACACGGTTCCCTTGAGCAGAAAAGATCGACGCTGCAACGAGGCCGGAAATGCCTGCGCCGAGCACGATAACATCGAATTGCTGCACTGCAGACATGCGCGAGGTATGATGGCTTGCGTCATCCATTTAGTCGCCTCCGAACTGTCCTCCCGGTAGAACGAGACAGTATAATGCAATTAAAAAAGAGTCGATATCTCAAGCACAAAGTCTGAAAAACAATAGGCATCTGAGTATTTTTGGCAACGCTTTTGCACCGCAAAATAAAATATAACTTTTCACTTGATGTACATCAAATAATGCGGCAGACTTTTTGCGGTTGCGAATTCAAGGAACCAGCCTTGCTGCAGTGCATTCACTGCAACAACACTGTCGAAGGGCAGGCAGGGCTGATCGACGGCAAAGGGTTATCCAGTGCTGCGGCAAAGCCTCGCCCATCTCCTTCAAGGTCCGTTGGACGGCATAGATCTTATCTCGACAGACGTCTTCGACACTTTGCTGCTGCGCCAACCGCGATCGCAAAGATCGCGCGTGATGCAGGCCGAGCAGCGCTTTGCTCGTTTGCTGCGGGATGAGGGGATTCTGGTCCGTGCGGATCATCTGTTTCGAGCCCGGCAAATGGCCGAGCGGTTTGCCTATCGTGCGCTCAACGTTGGCGGCGGTGTTGGCGAAGTCCGGCTCGTCGACATTATCCAGCGTCAACTTGCCGTGCTTGGCCTGCCTGAACGGCTGCTGGAGCGGCGCATCGCGCTGGAAATGGCGATCGAAAAGGTTTCGCTATCGGCAAACGAAAAGCTCGCCAGAGTTTTGCGCCTGCATCGCCAGACCGGTATTCGCGTCGTCGCCGTTTCCGACACGGCACTGCCGACACGTCAACTGACGGAACTGATCAACTACTTTCACGGTCCAGGTTTGATCGACAACGTCTATTCGAGCGCAGACGTTGGAGAAAGCAAGCGCTTTGGAAGACTGTTTTCACGGGTCCTCGACAAGGAAGGCGTTGCACCGTCACGCTTGCTGCATCTCGGTGATGATTATCTTGCTGACTGCGCCGTGCCGAGAAACATGGGCATCAATGCTCTACACCTACCCAAGGGACGCCTGAGGCGGCTTGCCGCCCGCGCCGATGGCGCCCGGGCAGAGGCCATCCGTGGCGTTCGCAAAGGGGTCATGCGCACATCAGGGCGCCTGCCTGACCTGGACGACCGTGCTGCCTTCGGGCGAGAAGTATTCGGGCCGATAGTTGCGCAATTTTGCCTTTACATATGGCTCTATGCCAGGGAAGCGGAAACGCGGGGCAGTTGCGCATTGCTGTTTTGCGCACGCGGCGGTATCGGCATCAGGGAAGCTTTCGAAAAGCTGCTTGCCAAGCTTGACCTGCCGCTTGAAATCCGTCGCGAAAACATCCTCATCTCCCGTTTGGTGGCGGCACGCGCAGCCCTCATGCAGCAAAGCCCTGCCGTCCTCGATGAACTCGGCCGGGAGTTCAGGAAAAATACCTTTGCCGATGTTGCCAATGCACTCGGCGGCCGCACCTATGACCTTTCCGGGCCTTGGCAACTTCCCTTCGACCCAAGCCACTTCTTTGCGATGATCGACACCCCTGAAGGCTATGTGGTGCTCGACGACATTGCGAAACAGAACGAGCTGTTCAAGCGCCACTTGGACGTCGTTGCGGGCGATGCCTCTCGTATCGTTCTTTGTGACACCGGCCTTTACGGGAGTACGCAGCGTCTTGTCGCGGCAGGACTTCCCGAGCGGACATTCGAAACGATCCAGTTTGCGAGGTGCAACTACAAGGGCCTAAGCGAGGATCACTTCCCACAGGTCACAGGATTGGTTGTCGAGGAAAATCTTTATAACCCCCTGAGGGTCGAGACAGTCATCCTTCGTTACTGGCAGATTATCGAGAGCCTATTTGAACCCGCAATTCCCTCGGTTCGGCATTTTAGTGAATCGGGCGATGGTACTGTTTACTGCAATGCCGGCAATATCGCCTATGGCGAGGTTGATCCGAGTGACGGAAATCTGCTGCTCGCGGGCGTCCTCAAGTACATTGAACGGATCGGAAGTGGCGCCGAGATCATGTCAGATGCTGATCTCGCCTGGGTGCGCCTCAAGCAAGCCATTACCAATCCTGGCGCATTCGACATGATGGCATTGGGCGTTGGGGCCCGTTCTGTCGATTTTGGCCGCCCCGAGAGCGTCTACGTCCTGAAGCAATCCGCGGCCCCGGAACTTGGGAAGCGGCTGACTGCAGTCAAATCGCAGCTTTGGCGCGAAGGTGCCATTGCCCGCGATTTTCCGTTCCTGAAGGCGGCGCTCTTACCTGCCCTGGAGATGGCCCACATTGTCAGGGGAGTGTCGGCCCGCCTCAAATAGCAGAGCTGCGACGTGGAGGAACGTTGTGGGATCAGCTGCCGGATAGATCCGGCTCCAAGCAGACATCACGCGGGAGGATGACTTCGGTGCAAGGGCGCGAAAAACCTTCCGCGGCCTTGCACAAGAACACGGGTCGCGGCTCAACGTCGCGATCTGGCTGAAGCACGCGATTTCGGAGTAAGACATGCTTGCGGTAAAGACAATCAAGGGAGCGGGTTGGCTCGTCTTCTCGCGCTTTGTCGGGCGAATAATCGACTTCTTCACCCTGCTTGTTCTTGCTCGCATTCTAACGCCTGCCGATTTCGGGCTTGCCGCGCTAGCGACATCCCTGGTTGTGGTTGTCGACACGATGCTCGAGGTTCCCGTGACCCAGGCCCTCGTGCGGCTCCCGACCATCGACAAGAGCCATCTTGATACCGGCTTTACAGTTGGTCTCATGCGAGGCGCCGTTATCGGAATCATCCTTCTGGCGGCCGCATGGCCCTATTCATGGATCAACCACGACAGCCACCTGGTCGTCCTCGTTGCCGTCCTTTCGCTTGGACCTATTTCGAGGGGGATGACCAGCCCGGCGATGGTCAATTTCGCGCGTCAGCTGGGATTTCGCCAGACGTTTATACTGGAGTCGTCAGGCAAACTGACGGCGGCCATTATCGCAATGTTCGTCCTTTTGAGCGGTGGAGCTTATTGGGCGATTGTTGCTAACTTCGTGATCGCTTCCTTTGCGTCCACAGTCGTATCCTACATTCTTGCGCCCTATCGTCCGGCCTTTTCCCTGGCGCGCCTGCCTGACTTTGCCGGCTTCATCGGCTGGTTCTCGTCAGCCCAATTGGTGTCGGCGCTCAACTGGCAATTCGATAGATTCTTGATCGGGGCGCTAGCTGATCGTCCGACACTCGGACGCTATGCCGTGGCAAGCGACGTTGCCGTCATCCCCACACAAAGCCTGATTGGTCCGGCTTTGCAGCCAGTCATGGCTGCGTTCTCGCAGATCAACGCGGATCGCGCGCGCGTGCGCCAGGCATTCCTGAAGGCGACCCGTTTTGCCATGCTTATCTCCGCGCCTGCCTGTGTGGGCATATCCTTGACGGCAGACCTTGCCACCGACCTCCTGCTCGGCGCCAAATGGGAACACGCGGCTCCCCTGCTTAGCCTGCTTGCGCTTGCTGTTGCGCCAATCCCCTATTTCCAGACGCTCTCATCGGTTAGCGTGGCGCTTGATAGACCGCATGTGATTTTCCGGCTGAATACAGTCGATCTTTGTTTTCGCGTGGTTCTGATTTCGCTCGGGTTTTACTTGGGTTCGGTCACAGGTGTGAGCATCGCGAGAATTGCCCTGTCGACGCTGATGTTCATCTTCTACCTCAACGAAGCCCGCCGCCTGCTTGGTCTCGGATTTCTTTCGCAGCTAAAAAACCTCTGGAAGGTGGCAGCCGCTGTCGTTGCCATGGCCGCGGTTGTCTGGCTTTTGCGCGAGGAACTGGAGGGTCAAAACTACCCGCATGTGGTCGAGCTTGCATTTGCTATTACCGCCGGGGCGGCAACATATGCCGCCACTTTGTTGCTGCTCGGCGTAAGGCTGATTGCCGGACGAGATCGTCTGGAGCTCTTTGATCGTTAGACGCTTGGAGAAGTCCAGGGACCGCACGATGGCCAAACTTGCTTGTTGCCACCCACAGCAAAGATGTTGAGCGCTGAACTCGGGCTCCAGCAGATCATCGCAAGGCGCAACCTTTGCCAGAAAATCCGCGCTGCGACAGGGCAAGGCAAAGGGACCATCAGGCACGGGTGCGGTTAATGACTGTTCCAACGACGTTCGCACCAGCTCGACGCAGCAGCTGAACAGACTCCGAAGCCTCTTCGATCGTCGTATGGCCAGCGCGCGCGACAACGAGGACGGCATCCGCATAGCTTGCAAGCGCAAGCGCATCCATGGAATGGCGAAGCGCCGGGAGATCAAGCAGCACATCACCGCGTGTGCGTGCGGCCTCGAAGATGCGTCTTACACGCGGATTGCGAAAGTCGGTAAATAGATTGGCGTTTGTGTCCCTCGAGTGAATCGGCAGGACCGCCACCCCGCCGACGTCCTCGAAGGACAGCTGCTCTGGCATCAGTCCGGCAAATGCGGCACCTGCTAGCGAGACCGCCGGCAGATTGTCACCGCTTGCGCGTTCATCCTCACCGTCAGCAGCCTTGAACAAGGTTACCTGACGACCGCCGCGACTGACGAGTTGCGCGAGACTGGCACACAAGGTCGAAACACCGGCACCGGGCGTCCAGCCGACAACGGCAATTACAATGCTTTTTTCATTGCGCAGGCTCGTACAGGCAATCTCGACGGAGGTACGCAGGTCGCGAATGGCGGCGACGAATTTCTGTTGCTGTGGGCTCGTAATACGCCAGGGAACACCTTCTGCGCCTGGAACATCAGGAATTGAACCGAGGCAGCGAACCTCCATTTCGCGTGCCAGTTCCTTGGCGCTGCGAACGCGGCGATCAAGCGCCATTCGCACGACAACGACACCGAACCCGACCAGTAGTCCAAGTACGCCGCCAAGGGCAATGATAAGAGATTTCCGCGGAGCCGACGGTCCAAGTGGGGGCAAGGCAGCGCCGATGATACGCGCATCGGAATCGGGCGTTGCTATTGCGGGCAGCGCACCCGCGTGCATTGCTTCGCGCGCGGCATCAACCTGCCGCGCAAGCGAATCCAGTCGACCCTGCAAGGCCTCCGTGCCCGCGCGCGCAATCTGTTCCTTGAAGGCCACCGTCTGATAAATGTAGCCAGAGACCGTTGCATTGGCGACGCGTGCCGGCAGTTTCGGATTCGACGAGGAATACTCGATTTCGATGACGAAGGATTGACCAACGCGGCGTGCGTTGAGACGTGACATGAAATTCAGGAAGGCAGCCCGCTCCGCTTCGTCAGCAAGCTCGATGGTTGTGTTGGCCACACCCGGTTGCGCGCGACCGACGGTTGCGCTCTCGCCACCGCGTTGCCCCGCGAGCAATGGCAGACCACGCAGCAACCTGACGAACAGGCCCGGCTGCCCGCGACCAAGCTCAGGGTCATCCTTGAGGTCCAGGCTTTCAAACACGGCTGACAAAAGCCGCTCCGACTTTATGGTCTGAAGTTCGCTATCGGCACGATTGAGATCAAGGGTCTGTTGGGCCCCAAACTCGCCTCCAGAGACTGCCGACTGGCGCGGTTCGAGCAGAAGCGTTGCCGTTGCCTGATAGGTTGGCGGCAATGAATGGGCATAGAGCGCAGCAACGACGAGACCGGCTGCGCTGCAGGCCGCAAGAGCGACTTTATGGCGTGTGCCAAGATCAATCAACGCGCGCAAGAGAGCGATCGGCCCATCGCCGGCAACATCGGATTGCGTCTCGTTTACCCGCCAAAGCCTCGAGGTTACATCAATAGGGCGGGGTCTGTTGAACATCATTCGTGCTCCTAGCGTTCAAGAGGTTCTGGTGGCAGGCTTTGGCATTGTTATCGCAGCCGCGCGTTCCGGTTCGAGCCTGCCACGCAGGGCGTCGAAGGCGGCCATGATGTTGCCGCGGGCTCGACCGCGCCGATCGATGAAAGGTTCGGGCCAGACGGCTCGACTAAAATTGCTCGCAGTGTTGCGGAAGATGTGGTCAACGACCTTGGGGAGGCTCATCGTGCCCTTGGTCATCATGTAGAGCGGGTTGATGACTTGCGAATATCCCAGCCGTTCGCCGCTGACCCTGCCGCTTTTGACGCCCATATGGACGCCAAAGGCGAGAGCCGACTTGACGAGCCGGCCTCCGTGCTTTGCAATTGCTGCTGCGAAGTCACGGTCCTCCAACCATCCGTAGAGGACGAGACGCTCGTCGAAGCGGACACTGCCAATTGCAGAAAACCGAAAAGCCATGTTGCAGCCGTAGGGGCTGATCGGCTCGGCCCACGTCGCATCCGCCTGGCCAGCCCTCACCAGATCAACTGCGTCTTGATACGAAATGCCCGGCCCCTTGATACCGTCAGCCACGACGTGCCCGGTAAAGCCGACGATCTGACTTTCGTCGCGGAACGTCTGGATTGCGGTCGCCAACCAGTCTTTGTCAGCGATGAAATCATCATCAAAGAAAGCAACTATTTCAGTTCCGGATGTCACATGCTTCAGCGCGGTGTTGCGCTGTGCGGCAAGCCCAGGCGGACCTGTGACGATCGTCACGTCGGGATGACTCGTCAGGTCACCGGCATCTGAAGCATCGACACAGGAGACGATGACGGCGTCGGGCTTCAGGCTCTGGGTCGAAAGGAAGTGTCGAACGCTTGCGGTCACGATCTCCGGGCGGCCCCGGGTTGCGAAAATGACGCAGGCGTGCGGCCCGGTCGGAGCAACAGATTTGTGACTTCTCAGCTCAGCCTTTGGCTTATCGAGAAGCTCGATATAGCCGCTTGCCGTTTTCTCCCACGAGAATTGGCGAACCTGCTCGCGTCCCCGACCGGCCAGATCGCTACGCAGGTGGACCGAAGCAACAAGGGTGCGAACCGCCTTGATCCACTCGCGCGGTTCAAATGGGGAAGCTGTCATGGCGGCATTGCCGCACACCTCCGGCATGCTGGCGCAGTGCGATGAAATGACGGGGCATGATCTTGCCATTGCCTCTACAATTGGCAATCCAAACCCTTCCGTCAGCGAAGGAAAGACAAGACAAAGCGCCCGATCGAGCAGATAGGCAAGGTCGTGATCGGATACGCGCCCGATAAAATGAACATTGGGCCGGCGCTGCAGCGTTTGCTCGGCAAATATACCGTCCCCCCCGCCAGCAATGACGACATCGAGGTTCATTTCATCGAGTTCGGGCGCGATATCGATCAAGAGCGACAGGTTCTTGTGACGCGCACGCGACCCTAAAGCCAGGACAAACGGTCGATCCGCCGTGATCGAAGAAAGCGCCTTCGGCGCCAGCTCCGCCAATTCCGGGTTCCAGCTCAGCGCGTGCTCGTGCCCGTTTGGAAGGATCGCGATATCAGACAGACGGATCGGCAGATGTCGGGCTATCTGTCGTGCAGCCGCATGGGAGACCGACGCGACCCGGAGAGATCGCCGCACAAGCAATGGCTGAAGATTGTGATAAAGCGCGCGAAAAGCGCGGCTGTAACTTTGCGGCGCGGCGAAGATATTCGCATCGTGAATGCAAACGATCTGATCGGCCTTTAGCGCCGGGGCTGTGTTGCACAGATTGAGGAGCCGGCGATTGTTACTCAGATACGGCAGCTCGATTTGCTCCCACGCGTGACCGCTCAGTTGACCGCCCTTCTCAAGCTTCATTCGCTGCAGCGATGGCTCTGGCGTCTTCGTAGGCACGATTAGGGTTGCCCCGTCCGCCCCCGTGAATTTGTCCATCGCGCCGAGGACATTACGCGCGTATCGCTGGACACCGGTTACGCCCTGCGTGAGAAAGCGGCCATTGATTGCGAATTCTCTCGCGCTCATCCAAATTTCTCCTGGCCACCGCCAAATCGTTGTGCGGGCCGATTGAAGTGCATCAGATCAATTTGTGTCTCTGCCTTGTGTCACGTGACGTCCGGGCGCAAACAACCGCACCTGCATTTGAGCACGCGCCACGACACCGGAATTGATTGGAGGGCGCGATAACGCGCCGCTAGGATTCAGTAGCTGCCGCGCGAGCGCAACACTGCGGGGATCGTCTTCAGCATGATCGACATGTCGCCAAGAACACTTTGTTCTTCGACATAGCGAACGTCGAGTTGGACGCGTTCGTTATAGCTCGTGTCGCTCCGCCCACTGACCTGCCACAAGCCAGTAACACCGGGACGAACCCTGATATAATCGGCATAGTACGAACCATAGAGTTCAGCCTCGCTTGCAACGATCGGCCGCGGTCCGACGAGGCTCATCTGGCCGCGAATGACATTGAAGAGCTGGGGAATTTCGTCGACACTACTTTTGCGCAAGAACGCGCCGAGCGGTGTTACGCGCGGATCATCCCGAAGTTTGCGGGTTGCGTTCCATTCCGCCCTTAGCGAAGGGTTGGCCGCCAGATGCCGCCTTAAAACCTCGTCGGCATTCTTGACCATCGTTCTGAACTTCAGGCACGGGAACATCACACCGTACCTTCCGATCCGACGATGGGCGATGAATATTGGTCGCCCCTGTACGATCAGAAGGACCGCGACAAGCATCAGGATCATTGGCGCAAGGACGAAAAGCCCAATGCTCGCAATTGTTGCATCAATCGCGTATTTGACGCCGTCCAGGATGGCGGATCTGTTATTATGTCCGAACAAATCGGATTTTCGGGAGGTCGCTCTGCGAGAGTGCAGCGCTGCATTGTTGAACCTGTCGAAATTTCGACCGAGATCAATTTCCCTCATCTGCGTATTCCCCTCGTAAACATCTAGACTTCGGGCACTTGCAGACAATGCCGTCATGGCACGCACAGGAAAGCTAACAAGTATTAAACGATTTGACAATATTTTTATTGCGCTGCACTATATAACTGTGCAGCGCGGGATATGAGTGTCACTTGTTGATCATATTTCTGTCTTAACTGCCTAATATAATTGCCAATAGTCTGATTTTTAATCAAGACAATGGCAAGAACTACACCCGCAATGCACGCCACGATAATTTCGATTGTTGTATCTCGAGGGATTTGGCGTGCGAGTAGCAATTATTCATTACTGGCTCGTTGGGATGCGCGGTGGCGAGAAGGTTCTCGAAGCACTGTGCGATATATTCCCGACGGCCGACATCTATACACACGTGTGTGATCTTGCGGCCATTTCGGACAAGATCAAGCGACACAAGATACAGACGACCTTCATTGGCGGTCTGCCCTATGCCAAGCGAATGTACAAACGCTACCTACCGTTGATGCCCATGGCGCTGGAGCAGATTGATCTCGGCGCCTACGACCTCGTCATAAGCAGCGAATCCGGACCGGCCAAAGGCATCATACCGACGTCACCGGCATTGCATCTTTGCTATTGCCACTCGCCGATGCGCTACATCTGGAACATGTACAACAGATATTACGACAGTTCCGGTCTGATGACGCGCATGATGATGCCCCCGATGGCGCATTATCTGAGGACCTGGGACGTCGCGACGGCCAATCGCGTTGATGATTTTGTCGCCAATTCGACAACTGTTGCTCAACGGATCAAGAGCTATTATCGCCGCGAGGCGACTGTCATCAATCCTCCGGTAGACACTACGGCATTCCGACCAGTCGCGGCCACCGATGTCGAGGACTATTATCTGATGGTCGGAGAACTCGTCAGCTACAAGCGGCCCGATCTGGCGGTCGAAGCCTTCAACCGGATGAAAACCAAGCTGGTGGTGATTGGTGGCGGCGAAATGCTCGACCATCTCAAGAAAATTGCAGGTCCGACCGTCACCATCCTCGGCGCGCAACCGTTTGATGCGCTCCGCCATCACTACGCCCGATGCAAGGGCCTGATATTCCCCGGCGAAGAAGACTTCGGGATCGTGCCTGTCGAGGCTATGGCAAGCGGGCGACCCGTCGTCGCCTTTGGGCGCGGTGGCGCGACTGAAACTGTCGTCAATAACAAGACAGGGGTCTTCTTTCAGACGCAGACAGTCGAGGCGCTGATTGATGCAGTCGAACGCATGGAGCGTCTGGACTTCAACCCTGCAGATGCCGTGTCTCGCGCAGCTGATTTTCGACGGGACGTCTTCGTGGATCGCTTCCGGAGCTACGTTGCGAGAGCGACCGGCGCCACATTGGCCGTGTCGGCCTGACAGGGGCGACGAAATGCCAAGACAATTTCAACTGGAGTAACAGGATGCTGCTTTTCTCCTTATGCGAATGGGTCCAAGGACGAGGTCTTCGGGCACGCGGCAAAGAAAGGCGAAACCGCAAGGTAGCTGCCTCAGCTGCATTTCTGGCGATTGCCGTGGCAGCTGGCGCCCAAGCCGGCGAGGAATATGTCCCAGGGCCTCAGGACACTTTGAAGGTACGTGTGTACGAATGGCGCCCAAGCACGGGAACCGCATTCGAATGGGCCCCTTTGACTGGAGATTTCGTCGTCTCTTCAGCCGGCAACCTGTCGCTGCCGATCATTGGTAACGTTCCTGTGGCAGGCAAGACACTCGAGCAGATATCGGAAACGATCGGACTGCGCCTCCAAAATGAAGTCGGCTTGCAGAAGCGGCCAAGTGCCTCGGTCGAAATCTCGTCATACCGCCCGCTTTTCGTGACCGGGCTGGTCGCGAGTCCAGGCAAGTATAACTACAGCCCTGGTCTTACCGTCATACAGGCGCTCAGTATGGCAGGCGGAATCGGTTCGACCGATGCCAGCATGATCAGTTTGCAACGCGATGCCCTGTCGAGCCGGGGCCAGGTGCGCGAGCTGGAGGCCGAAAGACTTGGTCTCATTGCACGACAGGCTCGCGTTGAGGCCGTTTTAAACGGGGGCGCGTCGGTGGTCTTTCCTCAAGAGCTATTGTCGAGGGCCAAGGAACCACGCTTCTCGAAGATGATGGAAGAGGAACAATCGCTCTTTGAAACCCGCCAGCGCTCGCTGATGACAGAGATCGATGCGCTCGATCGCGCCAAGGTGCTCGCCAACAACCAGATCGACGCCTTGAAGGAGAAAGCTGTCTCACTTGCAAAGCAGATCGATCTGGCGAGCAAGGATCTAAACTCCGTTAACAAGCTTGTCTCACAAGGATTGACGGTCTCTGCCCGCCAGCTGGGAGCCAACCAGAATGTCGCTGAACTCGAAAGTCGCAATCTGGACGTTTCGTTGGCGATGCTCAAGACCGAGCAGGATCTTGCCAAGGTTGATCAGGATATTGCCGACGTGCACAATCGCTATCGTGTCAGCGCGCTGACAGAGGCAGCCGAACTTCGCGACAGATTTGCGTCAAATACTGAAAAAACCAAGACGGCACGCGACCAGCTGAAGAACCTCGAGGTCCGCGCACCGTCTGCAATGGCCTCCCTCGCTGAGGGAAAGGATCCCTACAGCTTCCTGATGACGGTTAACCGGGTAATCGATGGCAGCATGCAGACACTTGTCGTCAGCGACAATGATCCGGTCATGCCGGGCGACATGATAAGGGTCGAGCAGCGGGAAGAGCCAATGGCTGTCTCAACGGACGTCAGCAGCAACTGAGCTTTTGGTCGTTGTATCGCCCTAGGAACGCAATTTGGGCTTGCCTCAGCATAGGAGATACACGATTATACCCGGTTAGGGGGGAATTCGATTGGGAGGTCGGAGCAACCGATGGGCTGGGCGCTATTAGTCTCGTTTCTGATCGGCGCAATCTGCGCATTGCGGGTGCCTGTCCTCATATTCGCGCTGATCGTTCTGGTCGTGATGATCGCCTATGCTGGCGTTAGCTATACCAATGGCAGCCCTCTCATGCATGCGATCGCCTGGGGCTTTGTGTTCGCGGTCGTGCTGGAAGCAGGCTATGTCTTTGCCCACTTGCTCCTGCATTCATTCTATACGCGACGGGCCAGCGACACTGAAAAGCGGACGCCGCAACAGGCACAATCAAAATATCATGCCGACTGACCGGCAGATTTGATAGCGGGTTTCCAAAAAACATCGTGGCCAGGTCGTGCAATTGCTTTTTGCACTGGACATTGTTCTCGCACGGCTGGTGGCATACCCTCAAACAGGGCTGCGCCGTCGGGCAAAGTCGGATTGTGCCCCTGTCTTGGCCTCTTTCGCCAATCTGGCGAGCGCGAGCTGTTCAGCCTTTGCCATCCCGAATTTCAGCCTGTATCCGGCCTGCTTGAGGCGCTCACCGGAAAAGCGCATTCGCCACAGCGGGTTTCTGATCGGCAGGGTGCGGAAGCGTAAGAAGTCATGGAGCCAATCGATGACCCATGGAGCACTAACGACATGGTAGCGACGGTCGCCGCTTACCGCGAAAGCCTTGCGCATGAAATCAATATGCCTCGGCAAATCGCGATCGTCTTCCGCGATATTGTATATCTCGACCCGCCCAGCCTCGCCCCTGCCCGCCAGCCCCTCCTCGATCGCCCAGATGAGAGCGTCGGAAACATCGCCGACATAAATGTGATGAGCGTGACGGTGCGATGCGAGCATGCGCTTGAACAGGCTCCAGTCGCGAACGCCGATGATCTGGCCGACGTCGACAACGACGGCTGGTCTCAGAATTGTGCATCGCATGCGGCTGGCGACCCGCATGAGCGCCATCTCGCCGGCAAGCTTGGTGCGGCCATATTCGCGCACGTAATCCAGCGCCCAGTATTCCGAGGCGATATCGCGATCAACCGATAGAACCGGTGAGCTCTCCGAAATCTCAACGGCGAGACCGCTCCCGTAGACGGCGATCGTACTCGTGTAACAGAAGGCCTTTGCGCCCGCATTCTCGGCAGCGCGCGCCAGCCGCTCGGTCGCTCTTTCATTCAGCGGTCTCATGCGATCCTTCTTGCCGATCTCGGCGGCCAAATGGATCACCCCGGCGCAGCCTTCGACGACAGTGTTGAGATCCTCATCGCTGGCAAGGTCAACCTGACGCCATTCAAGCCCCTGGTCGTCGCGGGGCGGCTCTCGCGACGTGGTCGCTCTCACGCGATAGCCGCGTTCAAGCAGGTCGGCGACAACGAAGCGACCAATCCGGCCCGTCGCGCCGGTTACGAGAATGGTTTCACCCGGCATGCGCGGTCACCTCCGCAAGGATTGGACGCGCCAACCTGTCCTTAAAATGGTCGGCGAGACGAATTGCCATGGCGACGATCATCTGAGTCGGATTGCAGTGTCCGGCGGTCGGAAATACCGAGCTCCCGGATACATAGAGGCCTTCGACGCCGTGAACCTGGCAATCGACGTTGACAACCCCCTTGGCGGGATCGCTTGACATGCGCGTTGTACCGGTCGGATGAGCGACATCGACGAAGCTTGCAGGGATGGGCGCCTTGTCGCGCACCCAGTCGGCCAGAACAGGCTCTGGAAACCCTATTCTGGAGAATTCGGCTGCGACCAGTTCGGCCATGCGGTGCATGGTGCGCGCCTCATCCGGATGGCTGCGCCAGTCGACCTTGGGCAAGCGCATCCCGAAACGATCGCGACGCTCCGACAGGCTCATGCGGCTGTCTTCATCGGGCATCTGCTCGCACATGCAGTCGAGCGTAAGCTCCTGCAGCTTGCGCGGCAGGCCATTCCGCGCTCCGAAATAATCGACAGCTCCTTGAACCATCAAAGGGACATTGCGCGCCACGCTGACAACGTCCTCGGGCAGCCTCGGCTTTCGTGCCGCCAGGCGCCGCAATGCGTCCCAGGGATCATCAGGCGCAAGCACCTCTCCAAGCCAGCCTGCACAGTTTAGCAAACGCTCGTCTCGCTGGACTGCCGGGCTCAGTCTGAGCCCAGCACGGAAGAAGCGACCACGAACATTGTAGCGACCAAATCTGCGACGCAACGCTTTCGAACCGCTTAAGGAGAAAGACGCAGTTGGACCACGTAAATGGTCCATCAGGTAGCGGCCGACGCGGTCACGATCATTGCCAAGCGCTTTGCGATCCTGTTCGTGGGAATTGAGGAGAATGCGAGCATTCTCGATGCCTCCAGCGCAGAGCGCTACAGAACGTGCAACAAGGCTATGCTTTCGTCCGTCGCCTGTGGCAAACTCAAGCCCACGCGTTTTGGTGCGCGCCTCGTTTGCCAGCACCCGCAGCGCAGTCGCTCCTGTTACCAGTGTGACATTGGGTCCGAGGTGCTTGGCTATGTGCCGCCCAAACCGCATATACTCGAATGGGTAAGACTCCGCGTCATCCCTGCTGAACTGCCAGAAGAAGGGCAGCAGCAGGTTGGCGGAAACCTCTTTCTTCGGCGCATTGCGTCCTGCAATCGACCAGAAGCGCTGGTCGCTGTAGCCGTTACCGAGTGCAAGTCCGAGATGATTGGCGCTGCGATCCATGTATGGGTCGAGATCGTGCATGGCGATTGGCCATCCCGAATGTCCAACCCAGTCGCGTTCTTCGAAGTCGATGGCGTCGAAAGGGCCGCACCGACCGCCCCAGGTATGCGAACTGCCGCCAAGGATGCGGTTGCGCACGGACCATTGGTCGCGAACCCGCGGGCGCCCGATATTTTCAATATCGTTCAACATGTCATTTTCGGCCTCACGGCGCTCGCCACCACTCTCCAGAAGCACAACAGTCAGCCCTGAATTCGACAGTTCACGCGCTAGTGTTGCGCCCGCCGGTCCCGAGCCAACAATGCAGACATCGCAACGAAGCAACGGGACGACAGTGTCGCCGGGTTGAAGATCAATCATTGGCATGCCCATCACCCCTTGCGTGTCGTTTCTAAATTGGCGGCGCAATGCCAGCATTCTCGGCCTATTAACGCGGAAGCCATCTAGCTCGAGCCTCCCAGTACTGGCAGCTCGCTCTGGCGGCGTAGCGGGATAAACGGTGCTGTAGCCTCCGCGATAACATCCGGACGGCTGGCGGCCAGACCCGCCAAGATGAAGAACAGCAGGCCGAGGTCGACTGTCGGACCAACGACGAGCGAGCCGGCAAGCAAGCATAGGCATCCATTGCGTGCCGCAAGGTGGACATCGGCGACGAAGCTTCTGGAAGGCGCGCGACCGGGACCGAGTGCCGTTAGAACAAAAAGGAGAAAGAAGACTGCCCCGGGAACGCCGACGTTTGACAGCACCGCCACCGGGAAGCTCGAAGTTCTTGCCGTTCCAAGGCCAACACCCAAGCCATAGGTATCGAGAAAGTTCTGCAGTCCGTAACTGTTCCAGGAACCACGGGCTATGGCCGAGTTCGAGGTCGATTTACTGAGAACGAGCAGGTCTACGTAATTATGGACTGTGTTGAAAATGTCTTCCTGCAAAAGGACGATCAGTCCGGTGAGCAAGACAACCAATGGCGCAAACACGGTCACAAAGCTGCTGTTGCCTGTACCTGAACCAACGCCGCTGCGCAGCACTGCCGTAATGTAGAAGATCGCCAGACAGACTGGCGCGGCAACAAGCCCCGCAGAGGACGTCGACAGGACAATCAGTGCCAGAGAGATGACGGCTAGTGGGCCGGTCCATCTTGAATGCCGCTGGCAAAGCCACAGTGTCGCGGTAAATCCGAACGCGCCAAGTGTGGTACCGGCAAAGGCAGAAGCCTCTGGCCAGGAACCGACAATACGTTTCATGCCGTTGACCTTGTCATTGTCATGGAAGGTGTACTGCGCGTTGCGAATGAACTGCAGCATGTCCTGGGCACCGATTGCGCCGGTGACGACATCAAGGAAGGCAAAGACCACGTTCAGTGCGGCATAAACTATTAGCCCAACGACTATGGCCCGGAAACCTTGAGCTGTTGAGCCGACAGCCGTGACCAGCAGGAAGCAGACGAGGTCTGCTACCAGATAGACCGTCTGCGTCAGATTGCTCGAAACCGGTCCAAGCGACACCACACCGCTCGTCAGCGGCTGATCGGCGATGCCGAGGGGAATGATTGTCGTTGCGTCGGCAAACAGCCGCGGCAGAAAGTAAGCTGAGAGGCCGCCATAAAGGACAAGACAAGCCAACCAGAAGCCAGGACGACCAAAGTGCAGGCCATCAAAGAGTGGCGCTGTTTGCCGTCTGCCGCGAAACATGGAAAGAGCGACGAACAGCAGGAAAAGATGAGCCGGCTGGACGCTGGAGGAACCAAGCACAAAGGCTGCAGCTGCGCCAAGCAGTGTCAATGCCACGAAGGCTTTGATTGTTGCATCCTGACCGAGCGCCAGGCAGTACAGGCCGAGCGCGATCGTAAATATGCCGACCGGTTCAACGCCCATCGCCAGCCACACTCACCCGCGCACCGGCGACCATTGCTGGCTTGGCTTGCCGCGCATTGCCGGTCTTTCCTGCGATCAGGCCCTTGAGTTTGAGAGCATGCTTCTCGACGGCGTGCCACGAAAAAACGGCAAGTAATATCGTAGCCGGTAGAGCCAGCGCGATGTTGAGATACCATTCGCGGTGTTGTGGAAAGAGATGTGCCACCGTCTGCTGTACCGGAAACGCGTAGAGGTAGAGACCGTAGGAGTAATCACCACTGGCAATGAACGGATGCTTTGGCGGTCTGGTGAGGCCGATCGCAACCGTAACATATGCGATAGGAAAGGCGGCGAAGTACGGTGCGTAGGGGAGGTTCAGCATGACGAACGACACCACTGCGGCAGCAATCGCACGAGGTGCCGTCACCTTAATGTGCTCGCGGCAGACAAACAAAACAACACCAGCCAAAAAGCTCAAGAGAAGAATGCGACCAGGAAGGGCCCCGTCCATGGGCAGGTCGGTCGCTCCGCGCATGAGGTCCCGTCCAATCACGGCAAGCTGGGCTATTACAACAACGCCGATCAGCAAGACCGGTCGAAAAACAAAGCCGATCACCGCAAGCACGGTCAACGCAACGTAGCACTCCAGCTCGTAGGGAATGGTCCAGAGCGATACATTGACCGCCTGATAGTAAGGATTGTCACGAAAGAGGCCGGGCAGAAGATATTGGATATGGCCAACGATATTCAGGAAATAGGTCGAAAACTGCGGGTCTGAAACGTAACTGGCAAGCGGCAACGTCGTAAAGACCGGCCCCAGAAGAAGGGCGCACAATGTTACTTCCACCGCAAGTGCCGGCATGAGGCGAAGTGCCCGCAGACCGAGGAAACGGGCAACATTGCGCGTCCGCAAGAGGCTGGCACTGACAAGGAAACCGCTAAGGGCAAAGAATGCCGGCAGAACGAATGTTATCAGACCGCGCAGCGGTGGCTGAAACAGGAAGACTTCACCGGCTTTGCCATAGGAGACCGCAAAGCTGTGAATGCATAAAACCGCGACCGCAAGCACCACCCTAAGGTAGTCGAAGCCAGAGGTATATCCATTCGCAAACCGCTCCTCGATCGACATGGTCTTACTCCTGTCGCTGGCATTGCAGTAATAATGAATACTACGCTGCGACGCACAATAGACCGGAAGCCAGTATTTGCAAAGCCACATATTGCACTGCGACAAAAAAATAGGAAACAGAGACTAAACTTTTGAATGATGGCGAAGCTGCAACACTTCCACCTATTGTCTCTGGCCTGATAACGCGACAGACTGCGGATTATATAACTGATTTTCCGGGTAATTTCATATCCTCCGAGCACAACGCGCCGGCCCGCTGTGAAAAGGTAAAAATGCTGCAGCGCGCCATAGCCGGACAACATAAAGCGTCGGAAACGTCGATTTTGCAGTGGTGACAGCGATTCATTTCTGTTGCAAAGTTCTGCTAACCGTGAAACCTTCGATGCAATTACTGGAAATAACCATGACGCGTTTCGTCCAATTAATGCGCGCACCTGGCATCTATTTGCGGATGCTGGTCGCTACACTTGCGTTCTCGCTGATCACATACCTGCATTATAGATCGGTAACATTGACGCTATACTATAGCGTTATTTGCATATTTCTTATGCAGTTTGGCTACATAGGGGGCGTTCTTTTCCTTGTTTGGCGCGAAAAGACGCGGCGAAACACAAACTAAAAGTTGTGCATCATAGATTGTTGTGTCGTTTCCGGAAGGAGGAGAAGCCGGCCTTAAGACACGCGCATTGAAGGATTGATGTGTGATGAAATTCGGAACGAGTGGGCTTCGCGGCCTGTCTGTCGACCTTAAGGGCCGGGCTTCGGCGCTTTATGCCACAGCCTTTGGCCGCTATCTGCTCGACCGTGGAATGGCCCGCCCCGGTGACACCATCCTGATCGGTCAGGACTTCAGGGATTCCAGCCCGGAGATCGTTGCAAACTGTGCCGATGCACTTGATCGCCTTGGATTCAAGGTCCGCGACTGCGGCACGGTGCCAACACCGGCGCTGGCGCTTTACGGACTTCAGAAAAAAGCCGCGGGTCTCATGGTGACAGGCTCGCACATCCCCGCCGATCGCAATGGCATCAAGTTCTATCGGTCGGACGGAGAAATCGACAAAACGGACGAAGCAGCGATCACGACTGTCGCGACAGAACTTGATCGTGCCGGCTTTGCGTTTGCGCCCCATGGTACGGGGATGCAAAACCAATCCGCCGAATGCATCACAGCTTTCCGCGAGCGGAATGCCAATATTCTCCCGACAAATGCGCTCTCAAGCTTGAAGGTCGGCGTCTACCAGCACAGCACGGTCGCCCGTGACCTGCTCGTGGAACTTTTGGAACATTACGGCGCAACGGTCGTGCCGTTTGGCCGCTCGGAAACATTCGTTCCGGTCGACACCGAGGCGGTTTCGGAGGAGACGATCGCCAAGCTCAAGGAGGTCGCAAGACAGCATGACCTCGACGCCATGGTCTCTGCGGATGGTGATGGCGATCGCCCGTTGGTGGCGGACGAAACCGGGACGCCGCTGCGTGGCGATTTGCTCGGCCTGATCGCCGCGAACTTTCTCGGTGCGACATCGGTTGTGACACCCGTGACATCGAATTCCGGCATCGAAGCCGCCGGTCGCTTCAGCGTCATTCGCACGCGTGTTGGCTCTCCGTTCGTCATATCAGGGATGCAAGAAGCACTCGCGGCTGGCCGGACTCGCGTGGCAGGTTTCGAAGCGAACGGCGGCCTGCTCACCGCGAGTGAATTCGAGGTCAACGGTCACACGCTGAAGGCCCTGCCGACACGCGACTGCTTCGTCCCCATCCTGGCGGCGCTTTCCCTTGCTGCCTCCAAACGGCAGCCTCTTTCGGTGGTCGCCGCGTCCTTCAATCTGCCATTTGCCGCGGCCGACCGGCTTGAGAATTTTCCGGTTGAGATCAGTGCCCGGTTGATGGCCTATCTTCGCGCCGCACCCGCCAATCTCGCGGCGTTCCTGCAGCCGATCGGCGAGGTTGGCAGCGCCAGCGATATTGACGGCCTTCGTGTTACGCTGGCGGATCGCCGCATCATCCATTTCCGCCCGTCCGGCAATGCCCCTGAAATGCGCTGCTACGCCGAGGCGGAAAGCGAAACAGCCGCCGCGACGTTGGTGCACGCCGGTCTGGAGCGAATCCGTAAATGGGCGCAGGTGGGTTGATGGGCGAAGCAAGACAGAGATTCGAGGACACTCCATATGACACAGAAGATCGTTCCCGTGATAATGGCTGGCGGCAAGGGCACTCGTCTCTGGCCGCTGTCACGCGCCGCAGCGCCTAAGCAGTTCATCCGCTTTATCGGCGACAAGACATTGTTCCAGGAAACGCTGCTGCGCGTGTCCGATCCCGCGCTTTACGAAGCACCCGTCATCCTGACCAACGAGGAGTTTCGCTTCCTCGTTGCCGAGCAGGCGCGTGAGTTGGACATCGGCCTAGCGGCAATCCTGCTCGAACCGGTTGCTCGAAACACCGCGGCGGCAGTTGCGGCGGCCGCAACGCTCGTGCGTGATCGCTTTGATGAAGACACGGTCATGCATGTGCTCGGCTCCGACTATGAGATCGTCGCTGACGACACCTATTTTGAGTGCGTTCGCATCGCTGCCGCCACAGCCGCCCAGGGCAAGCTGGTAACCTTCGGCATCCAGCCGACCGAGCCTGCAACCGGCTACGGCTACATCGAAGGTGGGAAGACACTCCCGACGGGCGCACGAACGGTCGCGCGCTTCATTGAGAAACCGCCGCTCGCCAAGGCCGAAGACATGGTCGCGACTGGCGGTTTTTACTGGAACTCCGGGATGTTCATGTTCTCGGTCTCAGGCGTGCTTGCCGAGATGCGAAGCTATGCTGCGCCGGTCCTCAAGGCTGCGGCCGACGCCATTGCAAAAGGTGTCAGAGATCTCGACTTCATCCGCCTCGACAAGGCAGCGTTCGCCACAAGCCCGAACATCTCGATCGACTATGCCATCATGGAAAAGACGAGCAACGCCGCCGTCGTCCCCTCGCCCTTCAAGTGGTCCGATCTCGGCAGCTGGGATTCCGTCTGGAAGAGCGGCAGCCGCGACGAAAATGGCAATGTGGCAGCCGGCAACACGACGGTCGTCAACACCAAGAACTCGCTCATCATGACCCATGGCGTACACCTCGCCGTCCAGGGCATGGACGACATCGCTGTCATCGCCAGCGAGGACGCCGTCTATGTCGGGCGACTGCAGGACAGCCAGGACGTCGGGAACCTCGTGAAGATGCTCGCCGCCGCCCCCACGACATCGCAACTGACTGAGACGCACCCGACCTCTTACCGGCCTTGGGGCGGCTACACGTCGGTGCTGAACGGCGACCGTTTCCAGGTCAAGCGCATTTTCGTCACTCCGGGCAGGAAGCTGTCGCTGCAGAAGCATCATCACCGCTCCGAGCACTGGATCGTCGTCAAGGGCACGGCAGAGGTGACGATCGGCGAAAACGTGCAGATGCTGAGGGAAAACGAGTCCGTCTACATCCCGCTCGGTGAAGTCCACCGTCTCGCCAATCCTGGCAAGATCTTGCTCGAACTAATCGAAGTGCAGACCGGATCCTATCTCGGCGAAGACGATATCATCCGCATCGTCGATGAGTTCGGCCGCAGCTGATCGATAAAAGGACCATAGCAGTCTGAAAAAAAGGGCCAACGATAGAATGGACAATGGTCTGAGAGACAAACGAATTTTAGCCAAGGTGCGGATTCCGATTTTCCAAGGATTTGTTCGCCGGCTGCAACGTGAAAATCGCTTCTTCGAGGAAAACTCTGATCTCCGAGGTGACTGCAGTGATCGGAGATGCATGGTTGAAACACGCCCGTTGCGGCGCCTCAAAATCGGCCGGGTCGATGCCTGACGACAAGCACCTTAATCGAAACAACGTTTTTTCCGGCGGGAACTCGGCCTATATGCTGTCACACATCAAGATGCAGTGGTGGGCACTGCGCAGTGAAGTCGAAAGAAGCGAGTCGACTGGACACCGATATGCAGGTTTGGATCTGCTTAGAGGCATTGCCGCACTTGTCGTGGTTCTGAAACACTTCAAGACGCGCCTCGATCTCCCCTATCTGGCACCAAACGGATATCTCGCGGTCGACTTCTTCTTCGTCCTCAGTGGCTTTGTCATTGCGAGCGCCTATCAGGGACAGCTGAAGGATGGAACTCTATCGGCAACCGCATTTTTCCGAAAGCGATTGATCAGGCTGTTACCACTCGTCGTCATTGGCGCAATCGTTGCGGTGGCGTTGGAACTTGGTCGCCTGAACCTTGATCAAATGCAGCATTTGAAAGACGTTGCGATCGCATTCGTTTTTGGAATAACGCTTCTTCCAATCCTGCAAACATCGGGGCTTCACACACCAACGCTCGAACAATCGGTATTTCCGCTCAATACGCCGACGTGGTCTCTGTTTTTCGAGATTTTCGCAAACATCGCTTTTGCTGTGTGCGCCCGGTTCAGACTGTTCTCGTGGACGCTCCTTGTTGTAATTTTTGCAAGTGGAGTATGGCTGCTCTTTGCGATCAAGAGTGCCGGAAGCGCAAACTTCGGGTTCAACCCGGCCGGATTCTGGCTCGGATTTCCTCGTGTGATCTGGTCGTTCTCGGTCGGCCTTTTGATTTACAAATATCGTTTCCTTGCGCCGAAAGGAACATTCGTTCCGGCCTCCGTAGTCTTGATTGCTGTTCTCATGCTCCCAGACACGGGATTGCCAAAGGCGCTGACAGATACGATCGCCGTGATGATCATTATGCCTGTGGTTGTCTTTGCGTGCCTGAATGCGGATCTTGGGAAGACTGCGCGCAGGTGGGCGGTTTGGGGCGGGAACCTCTCCTACCCCCTTTATGCGCTTCATTATCCGCTTGTTCACGTTCTAAGTTTTGCCGCCAAAGGTTTGCATTTGTCTTGGGCACAGCAAGGTGGGGTAGTCATCGCTGGAACGGTCGTTATCACTGGCTTTTCTGCAGTCATATATGCGGTGGTGGACGTTCCGGCCCGTAGGAGACTGTCATTGCTCGCCAGGCGGGCTTAAAGGACGATGGCGCCTCGAAGCGATGCGGGTGAGGGCCACCGAAGTCATTGGTGCTATGATTGTGCGTGCTAGTTCCACGCCGAGCGGATGATCTGAGACAAATCATACTGCTGCGTCCAGCCGAGAATCTCTCACGTGCGCGAGTCGACCTCGCGACAGCCGACATATTCCACAGGAAACGGCCGCTCGGAGACGCGCTCGATGGTGCCCAGGTTGGAGCAACCGACTCTCCGCCGCGCAATAGATACTGGACGGCGCAGACATGGGCATCGGCGAGGTCGAGGATGTAATCGCGGACGCAGGTGCAATCACGCGTCTCGTAGTCGGTTCCGAACACCTTGAAGCCTTCGCGGCCGCCAACCATGGCACGCGCTCTTTTAGCTTTTAGCATCATGACGACCTAAATAAGGAAACAAACGGAGAGCGTACAGGCAGGAACCGCAACGCCATCAGCTGGAATATGCCAAGAGGTCGCATGCGCATCTGGATCGACTCTGTCGCGTGATATCGATCGGCGGAGGGCGCCTGCTCTTCCAGCGTTCCAAACATTGCTGCCGAGTTCCATATGATTTAGTCGGCCGTGAAGAACACGGAAGCTGCTGATTAGACATAGGAATCGAAGGATCTGCAGATCTTCTAATTGCCGGAAACAGCCACCGAACGGGCTGTTTCCTTGCAAAATCAGTTTGAGGTTTCCC
>NZ_JACUZZ010000041.1:0-35648 GCF_014851595.1 Rhizobium sp. RHZ01 | reverse complement strand
ATCCACATAACTGAAGAGTTCGCCTGTCCTCACATCGCCGCCGCGCATCCATCAGCTCCAAATCGCAATAAAGCGAGTGAATCACGACAGGAGCCTTGCGCCAATGCCTTTTTCAACAGCCTGCTAGGGCCGGGCCGCTGGGATCCAAAGTAGACATCATGATTGGCGGTCTAATTTCAAGAGTGTCGTAAAATCGTCCGGGCGACACGCCATGGGCCGTTCGAGACCATGAAAGCGCCGCGATCCGATAGGAGTCTTTGCCCGTAGCGACTCAGGGGAGGAGCACGCACATGCTTTCAAGGAGCGATTGGACCTTTGGTCTGGAAATCTGGCTGCCTGACTTTCCGCAACCCATCGATATCAAAGGAACTGGCGAAGCTTCCGCATTACTAGCTGACAAGTGGCCGGTAACCTTTGGGCCGGCATTTGAGCGTGCGCTTGCCGTTTGCGCGGCAGTTATGGAAGGGTTGCTCCCGGCAGACGATGCAAAGCTGGCCCTCATTGATGCGGCCGAAGAAGTCGGAATTTCCTGGATGGACCGGATCTATTATGTTCCCGATCGTCCGGATGGTCTGACGAAATCGCCACCTGCCGGGCAGGTTCACTAGCGCCGATGTCGGCTCAATCTTAAGCCGTCCTAGAGGCGAACGAAAAGAAGTACGTCACACGTTGCTGCCTGTGGATCCTCGCAGCTAGAACCGCTGCGCCGCCGCCGGCTTGTTTCCGGTAATTGCATCGATCCGATCGAGCACGTCGGAAGTCAACTTGTCCCTATGCGAAAGGGCCGCAAGATTGTCCTCCAATTGACTCGTGCGCGACGCGCCAAGGATGACAGTTGAGACATTCTTGTTGGCCAGACACCACAGCAGAGCAAGGTGCGTGATCGAGATCCCGATCTCGTCTGCGAGCTTCGCCAACTCGCGGACTTTCGCGATCTGGGCGCGGCCAGCGTCGCTCGATAGCTTCTCCTTCAGCCACTCGTATCCGGGAAGGTTCATTCGGCTGTCAGCCGGCACGCCGTCGTTATATTTGCCGGTGAGGACGCCTGATGCAAGCGGCGACCAGATCGTGGTTCCGAGACCGAGAAGGTCGTAGAGCGGCCGATAATCGGCTTCCACCTTCTGGCGCTCGAAGATGTTGTATTGGGGTTGCTCCATCGTCGGCGGCGTGATGCGAAGATCCCGCGCGACGGCGTAAGCCTCGGTTAACTGCTGCGCCGACCATTCCGAGGTTCCCCAGTAAAGGATCTTCCCCTGCGCCACGAGATCGTGCATCGCCCGAACGGTCTCCTCGATCGGCGTATCGATATCCGGCCGGTGGCAGAAATAGAGGTCCAGGTATTCGACCTGCAGCCGCTTGAGCGCGGCGTGGGCAGCATCGGTTACGTGCTTGCGCGACAGCCCGCGTTGCGTCGGCTTCTCCCCGCCCCAGAACACCTTGCTGGAGACGATGAAGCTATCGCGGCTCCAGCCGAGCGTCTTGAGCGCTTCGCCCATCACAAGTTCGGATTTTCCACTCTCGTAGCCTTCGGCATTGTCGAAGAAGTTCACCCCCTTGTCATAAGCGAGCTTCATTAGGCTGACCGCATCGCCGCCATCAACCTGCTTGCCAAAGGTGACCCATGATCCGAAGGAGAATTCGCTGACTTTCAGGCCCGATTTGCCGAGACGACGATATTCCATAACGAACCTCCTACGAATGTTTACAATCAGCCGAGCAGCTGTTCGTAGCGAACCTAGCCCTATCCCGCTTGGGCGCAAGGCCAAAAACGAGAACGCGGAGCCGAGCATTTCCTCAGCCTTCGGGTTGCTGCTTGCTGTCCTTAGCCAGGCAGCCGAGACTCGCCAACTGATTGGGAAGGTTTACCGCAAAGGGACGGCAGCGTTCTGTTTTGGTTCTGCAGGATCTTCACTACCACCGATCATCCCTGAAAATGTTGTCCGGCCGCAATATGCCCTCTCTTAGGTTCGTGACGGGTGGAACCAGCGGACTTTCGTTCATCGCAAAACGCCGCCCGCAATCTTGAGGTCTTCGGTATCAAGCGCTTCGTCAAACTTATCCAAGATCGGCTGAAGCAGCGCTCCCGCATCGCTTATGCGACCCTCAGCCGCTAAGAAACGAGCCAAGTCGGTCGCGGCACGCAATTCCCAGCCGCGGGCACCCATGTTCCGGATTGTGTCGAGGGCCTGCAGCAGGCACGTGTGCACCTCATCTGACGCCGACATCGACAACAACAGGTTCGCCTTTACACGCAGAAGTTCCGGCATATAGCAGAGATCGCCGTTGGCCTTGACTCTCCTCGCAAGCGCAGGCCGGGTGCTACGACCGCCGCGAAGCCGACATGCTGCGCCGCTCCCCATCTTCTGAGTGAGCTCCGACGGATCTCCGGGAGGCAGGAAGCATACGGTGATTATGCCGCTTGGCGGATGGGTGTCATCCTTCTATCGCCAATTCTCCCGAGACACGCAGACATCTAAATCAATTGCACCGACGCCGCTGGCGTTGGACGGACCGAGGGATCGGCCGTCGCAATCGAAAGGATGCAATCATGAGCAGTCATCAGAAGGTAGCCATCATCACCGGCGCGTCCCAAGGCATCGGCGAGGGCCTCGTCCGTGGATACCGGGAAAAGGGCTACAACGTCGTAGCTACCTCGCGTTCCATCAAGGCTGGTTCCGATGCCGGCGTTCACGCTGTCGCCGGCGACATTTCGAAGGTCGAGACCGCTGAGCGCGTCGTTCGCGAAGCCATTGAGCGCTTCGGCCGCATCGACACTCTCGTCAACAACGCCGGCGTGTTCACAGCCAAGCCGTTCGTCGACTTCACGCAGGAAGACTACGATCTGAACTTCGCCGTGAACGTCGCTGGCTTCTTTCATATCACGCAGCGCGCCGCAAAGGAGATGCTGAAGCAGGGATCCGGTCACATCGTCTCGATCACCACGAGCCTCGTCAACCAGCCGATCGCTGGCGTCCCCGCGGCCCTTGCTTCGCTGACGAAAGGCGGTCTGAATGCCGTCACCAAGGGACTCGCGCTTGAGTATGCCAAGACCGGGGTTCGGGTGAACGCCGTATCGCCCGGCATCATCAAGACCCCCATGCACGCCCCTGAAACGCATGAGTTCCTTTCGGCCCTGCACCCGATCGGCCACATGGGCGCGATCAGCGACATCGTGGACGCCGTTCTCTACCTCGAGAACGCCAGCTTTGTGACCGGCGAGATCCTGCACGTGGACGGCGGTCAGAACGCCGGTCGCTGGTAACACGCCTTCGGACCGAACGGCCTGACGCAAGTGCGTCAGGTCTCCCAGACGACAACGATTGGAACAACGATGGAACTGGTACTGGCCGCAGACCCGATGTGCTCGTGGTGCTATGGGTTCGGAAAGGAAATGGAACTGCTGCTCGAACGGCGCCCGGAAGCCTCTCTGCAGATCATACTTGGCGGTCTCCGCGCCGGCGCGACCGACGTTCTCGACGATGCCGGAAAGCAATTCAGGCTGCATCACTGGGCTAGGGTCGAAGAGGCAAGCGGTCTTCCGTTCAATCGTGAAGGGCTGCTGGCGAGACAAGGGTTCGTCTACGATACCGAACCGATTTGCCGCGCGGTCGTCGCCGCTCGCATCCTGCGTCCGGAAGCCAACCTTCTCAAGGTCTTCAGGGCGTTTCAGCATGCCTTCTACGTCGACGCGCTTGATACCACCGATGGCGTCGTCCTCGCAAAAGTCGGAAGCAGTGCCCTGACGACTTTGGGCCACCCCACAACTGCTGAAGAGTTCCTGGAGACGTGGAAGCGAGGCAGCACGATCGCGGAAGCGGCGACCGACTTCGCCACCGCCCGAGCAATGAGCGTTTCGAGCTTCCCGACACTTTTCGTCAGGAAGGATGCCGGGCTGGCCAGGGTTGGCTCGGGGTATGCACACGTCGACGCGCTCGAGCAGCACCTGTCGGCGCTGGGCTTCTGAAGGCAGACGGACAATTGGAAAGTACCAAACGATGCCTATTGTAAACGTGCAGGTCACTCGTGAAGGAACTGCGCCGGGCCGCCAGTCGGTTACGGAGGAAGAGAAGGCCCGCCTCATTGCGGGCGTGAGCCAGGTGCTGCTCGAGGTCCTCAACAAGCCGCTCGAATCCACTTACGTGGTGATCGAAGAAGTGGACCTCGACAACTGGGGATGGGGCGGGCTGCCGACCGCGGAATATCGAAAGCTCGCCGCCGCCAAGGGCACCTAGTCCGCTTGGGGGCGGCAAGCGCGCAGTTTGATCGTGTCAATCCGGAAGATCGGCCCCTGCTTGCTCGGCAAGCATGTATGCGGCGTACCAATCGGGCCAGTCATCGTCATGCTTGCCCCCGTTTCGCTTCTCATGCTCGCCGTGGGCAGCCGCAGCGCGCCGAAGGGCTGCTGCCAGATCGCTGCCGGAGGTGAACGTCGCGCCGTTGGCCTCTTTTCGACCCGGTAGCCTCGTCGTAATCTCCTGGAGGAGCCATCCGTTGCCGTCCGGGTCGCTAAAGGATGCGAACGATCCATAGCTGGCGCGCGAAGGGTGTGGGCCGGGCAGCCGTCCATCGGTGTTCTTGTGGTGGAAGACGCCGCCGACGTCGTGGAAGACGCCGCTCATTTCAGCACCATGTGAGGCCAGTGCCGCGTGAGCCATCTCAATGTCCGATACGATAAGATGCAGTCCCTGAGCGGAACCCGGCGCCGCGGATGTGACGTTCGATCCGAAGATCACCGAGCAGGGAGATCCCGGCGGCGTGACTTGAACGACGCGGAAGCCGTCCTTGCCGGGCACGTCGGCGTCGAGACGCCATCCAAGTCCCGTATAGAATGCCTTGGCGCGGTCGATGTCCGAAACTGGGATCACGACGACCTCCAGTTTCATGTCGGCATCCTTCACTGTCTTTGTCGCGGTCGTGCTACGCTCCTGAATGGTCATCTTGTCATCCCTCGGTAAAATTGCCGCGGGGAACTTCCCGCGACCAGGCACACGATGCGCTCGCCTCGGGGGACCGTCCATTATCCAATGGTGTCGCCGCCAACGCCCCCATTGACTCTGGCATCCAGCGGGTGAGGAACGGGAGGAGTAAGACGGTTCAAATCGACAATTGAGTGTCGGTCTCCCTCTCGCTCATCATCCAGAGGCGCTCAGCAGAAGCAGGATCTACCGCATAAGGCGCGACTTTCGACGTTCGCCGGTCCCGCCCATCGAGCGAGGTGACGATGGACCCGTCCTCGAGAAGCGCTATGTCCGAATTCGCGCAGAACACGCCCCCGAGGCCGGCGAGCTGAGGGCTGACTGCGCACCAAACATGGGTTGCCGCACCTTGCGGAATCGATTTCATGTCCCTGTCAGGATCGATGACAGGCACACCCTTCTCGTCGAGATTTCCCATTTCCTTCAGGCGTTCGGTCGAGATGTGTTTCGCCAGACCAGTCACGATACCGCCGGGGTGTAACGAGAACGCGCGGATCCCGAAGTCGCGCCCTCGGCGATCAAGTTCGACAGCAAAGAGGATGTTGGCTGTCTTCGACTGTCCGTACGCGCTCCAGCCATCATATGGGCGGCGCTCGAAATTGAAGTCGTCCCAGACGATGTCGGAAAAGCGGTGACCCATTGAGGAGACCGAAACGACGCGCGCGCCTCTAGCTCGAACCAATGCAGGCCACAGGCGGAGCGTGAGCTGAAAATGACCGAGGTGGTTGGTCGAGAACTGCAGCTCGTTGCCTCGGGAGTCGCGGCTCAGTTCCGGCAGCGCCATGATGCCCGCGCTGTTGACGAGAATGTGCAACGGAAGCCCCGACCGGACGATGTCACAGCTAAAGGCGTCGATCGAGGCTGGATCGGTGAGGTCCATCGGCCGGACTTCGATCCCGCCACCAATCTCCGCGATAGCACGTCGCGCGCGATCTACGTCTCGCGCCGGGACGATCACCCGGGCTCCAGCCGACGCCAGCGTCCGCGCGGCTTCTAGCCCAAGGCCCGCATAGCCGCCTGTCACGATCGCCAACTTTCCGGTGAGGTCGATACCGGCGATGATGTCGAGCGTCGTGCTGGAGGCATGGAAGCCGGATCCGAGTGGCGTCTGCGTCGTAGGCATTTGGTGAGTTCCTTTCGGTGACTGTTCGCCCTTGGATATGCTCTCCGATTGCCGTACTTTGAATATTCAGAAGTTCCAGTTTCTTTCGCCAAAGTTCAAAATGACACGCGATCCGCTATCACATACCCTCAAGGTCTTTGACGCTCGTACGATCTATGCCGGCGGCTTTATTGGTGGCGGCGACTGGGCCATCCGTTTCGAACCACCGCGCAAGATCAAGTTCTTCGTTGTCGGTCGCGGGCACTGTTTCCTTGCCCTTGACGGCACAGTCGCAAGATTCCGGCTCGAGGCCGGCGACATCTTCATCTTGACGCGTGACGTCGGGTTTGTGGTCGCGAGCGATCTGGCGCTTGCTCCGCAGCCGGCGGCCGAGATCTTCAGGGGCGCCGGGAAGTCCATCATTCCAGTCGGGCAGGGCGACGACTTCCTGCTTCTCGGAGGTCATATCGATACACACCATGTCGGCGGACGCCTGATGATCGAAAGCCTGCCGGATTTTGTTCATCTTCCGGCGGCCGAAAGTGGAGCGAGCCGACTTGGAGCATTGATCGGCGAACTCGTCGAAGAGGCGGCAGGCGGCGCTCCAGGGGCCGAAATGGCGTGTTCAAGTCTAGCCCATTTGCTGCTCATCCAGATCCTACGTCGGCACCTTTCATCAGGAGACCAGGTTCGTCCCGGCTGGCTTCGCGCCGCCTGCGATCCAAAACTCGCCCCAGCGCTCAACCTCATGCACGGCGACATTGCCCGTTCCTGGACGCTTCCTGAACTCGCCCGTGCGGCGGGAATGTCTCGGACGGCTTTCGCGGTTCACTTTCGTAAAGTGACCGGACGCCCGCCGCTCAACTATCTGACTGAATGGCGAATGCTCCAGGCCGAACGCGCGCTTCGCCAGGAGGGCAGTTCTATCGCCAGGGTTGCGGCCTCAGTCGGATATGGTTCCGAGGCGGCCTTCAGCACCGCTTTCAAGCGCGTGATGGGCGTATCGCCTCGACGTGGAGGCCGACTTTATCTCGTCGAGGAAGCGGCGCACGCTTCCTGATTTTGTTTGCCCGTGCTCGCACGAATCATGTGAGGTGTCCGTGCGATTTGCCATGGACTGTACGGACACTTGTTTACCTATTTGTCGGCCAAAGTCCCTGTGTAGTGGCCAAGTCTGGCCTCGATGTCCGGATTGGTCTGCAGGCCCATGTCCATCAGCTTGCCAATGTTCTTCTGTGCGACCGGGCGCTGTACGGAGGTGATGAACGCGTCCCACCCGGCACCGATCTCGGGGTTGGACGGCAGGCTTGCATAGTCGACGAGACGTTTGGTGTCGGCAATCGCCTGCCGGTCGAAGCCGGAGATGCGAGTGGCGAGGGCGTCTACGAACGGGTCAAGCTTGTCGTCGGGGAACGACCGGTTGACGTAACCGTACTCCTCGGCGAGATCGCCATTGATGTCGTCGGAGCCGAGCAGAACCTCAAGCGCTCGGCCCCGGCCCATCAGACGGGGAAGCCGGGCCATAGGACCACCACCGGGTACGAAGCCTGCGCCGACCTCCCATTGGGAAAGGATTGCCTTCTCCCGGCTCGCAAAGCGCATGTCGCTGGCCAGCGCAAGTTCGCTACCGACCCCCGTTGCGCGTCCGCGTATCAGTGCGATGGACACCACTGGCGCCTTGCTGATGCGAACCAGCATGTCCGGAAGCGGATGAAGTCCCGTCGTCCCTGATGGCAGGCTGGTGGATTCGGAAAGCTTGGGCGTGAAGTTGTAGTGGGTCAGGAAAAAGCCCGGCACCGCACTGTCGAAGACAACGACGCGCAAATCGGGATCCGACTCGATCTCGGCGGCGACCTTCTCCATCTGCGGAATGGTCTCCGGCCCGAAGATGTTGAAGGGCGGGTTGTCGAAGGTCACCCGCCAGTACGCCGGGGTTCTTTTGTCGACCTTGATCTGTGTCTGCTCGCTTGCAGGCTGAGCTTGCTCGCCCGCCGGACGGGCCGTCTTTTCGGCGACGCCCGCCTGGCCGGAAAGCGCAAGGGCGGGCAGCATCAGAAGGGCGGTGGCCGTCAGAAACTTCGACGAGACAATGACGACGTTCCTCGCATCCGTTGGCTTGATCTTCATGACTTACTCCATCGTTCAGATTGGAAGAGAAAGGTTTGCTAGGGCTCGATCTCGAAAACGAGTTCGACTTCGACCGGCATGCCGAGTGGTATGCTGGCGACGCCGAGGACGATACGCGGTGGGACCCGATCCGCTCCGAAGACATCGAGCAGCAGTTCCGAGGCGCCGTCGGCGACCTTCGGATGTTCACGGAAATCTCCCGGCGTAGCGATGTAGACGCCGAGCTTGGCGATGCGACGAATGAGATCCAGCGATCCGAGCTGCGCCTTGGCAGCGGCAAGACCGCTGAGGCAGGCCGTCCGCGCCGCGTCATAACCTTCGAGGACAGACAATTCCTCGCCGACGCGCCCATGATAAACCGGATCGTGTCCAACCACTGGCAACATGCCGCTGAGGAATAACAGGGTGTCGCACTGGACAGCTTCGACGTAGGCGCCGAATGGGGTGGGCGGAGGAGGCAAGGCAATGGCCAGTTCCTCCAGTCGCGCTTCTGGGCCGCGGGCTACCATTTGCCGAGATGTGCGCCGTTGTCGACGTGCAGCACCTCCCCGGTGATATTTGCGGACTCCGTCAGATAGACGACGCCGTCGACGATCTCCTGCACCGCGGTGATCGTTCCCATCGGCGACAGCGATTTCAAAAAGTCCTTCGGGTTGGACGCATGAAGCGGCGTGTCGACGACGCCTGGCGACACTGCGTTGACGCGAATATTGTCTGCCGCAAATTCCAGCGCGAGGCTTTTGGTTATCGCGTTGAGTCCACCCTTTGCGACCATCGGCAATGACGCGTTCACGCCCGCGATCGGGTGATCCGTAAGGGACGACGTGATGGTGACGATGCTTCCGCCAGACTTCTGGCGAAGCATCTGCCTGATCGCGTGATTGGTGAAAAGGATGAAGCCTTCGACGTTGGTCGCGGAGAGCTTCCGGAAATCGTCGACCGTGTATTCTAGGAAGGGCTTCGTAAAAAAGATTCCGGCGTTGTTGACGAGGGCGTCGACGGATCCGAAGCGGTCGATTGCCCGCTGCGCGACCCGTTCGGCGGTGTCGGGATCGCTGACGTCGCCGTCGACGAGTTCCAGACGGTCGGCGCGGTCGAATGGCGTCGTCTCGCTGATGCGTCTCGAGGTTCCCACGACGTTGTAGCCCTTGTCGAGGAAGGTCTGCACGATGCCGGCTCCGATCCCTTGCGAGGCACCGGTTACCACCACTGTCTTCTGCACACTCATGTATGCCTCCGTTTTGATGCAAAGAGCCATTCGCCTGCCGTGGGGGCAGGTCGGCTTGTTTCGAAATTGATGCGCTGATGCCGACCGTGCCGGGAACGAAGGCGCTTACGCCCTGCGTTCTCCGCAACCATCGCGCCGATTTCCTCGAGGCGCTATTGTACCAAGGTGTCCCCGATACTTTGGGATCGATTGGCGCGCGTAGACACCAAGGTGCAATGGACCGCAACGAGCACCGGAGATATGACGGTCAGACACAGGATACGAAATGGAGTCCGACATGACGCGCTGGCCCGACCGCCGAATCCTCGACTTATTCGGGATTGAAATCCCCATCATTCAAGCGCCCATGGCTGGCTCGACCACGAACGAGATGGTCATTGCCGCTGCACAGGCGGGCGGCCTCGGGTCGCTGCCAAGCGCGTTGTTGAGCATCGATCAGCTAAAGGCGGCTCTGACGAGCATCCGCAGCTCGACGAAGGCTCCTTTGAACGTGAACTTCTTTGCGCATCACACGCCGCCCTCCGATCCAGCCGCGCAGATGCGGTGGAGGGCGCTGCTCGCGCCATATTACGTCGAATCCGGCCTCGATCCAGCGGCGCCGGTGACGGCAGCCGGACGTGCACCGTTCGACTCCGCTTTCTGCGAGGTGGTGGAGGAGTTCAAGCCGGAGATCGTGAGCTTCCATTTCGGCCTGCCGGAGAAGTCCTTGGTGCAGCGAGTGAAGGCGACCGGCGCGAAGATCATCTCGTCGGCCACTACTGTCGCCGAGGCCGTCTGGTTAGAAGAAAACGGCGTCGACGCTGTCGTGGCAATGGGTTTTGAAGCCGGCGGTCATCGCGGAAATTTCCTGACGCATGACATGTCCACGCAGGTCGGAACGATGGCGCTGGTCCCGCAGGTCGTTGACGCGGTGAAGGTCCCCGTCATCGCGGCAGGAGGCATCGCTGACGGCCGAGGCGTGGCGGCCGCCCTGATGCTCGGTGCTTCTGCGGTTCAGATCGGAACTGCGTACCTCTTCTGCCCCAAAGCAAAGATTCCTGCCGTTCATGCGCAGGCGCTCGGTGATGCGCGCGACGACAACACCGCGATCACCAACGTCTTCACCGGCAGGCCCGCCAGAAGCGTTGTCAATCGCATCATGCGCGAGCTCGGGCCGCTCTCCGAAAGCGCTCCACCGTTTCCAACCGCCGCGGCCGCTCTCGCCGCAATCAAGGCGAAAGCGGAGGAGGCGTCCAGGAACGACTTCACGAATCTTTGGTCAGGGCAGGCGGCGAAGCTCGCACCGAGGCTGTCCGCCGGCGATCTGACCCGGCGCCTGTATCAGGATGCCCTCAAAGTCATCGAAGGACGGACGCAAGGCTGAGCCTGGGAAGTGTGTCGGATCGCGCTTCTGATACGGGGGCCGCAGTCGAGTGGCACGCGGGAGGTTGATGGGCTGGCTTCTATTTCCCAACGGTCGCTGTTGAAGAAACGAAAGGATTCGCGATGGAACGGCATTTCGTTGAAATCAGTGGAAGCGAAGCCAAGGCCGGCGACGGTAGCCCTCTCGACGCTCTGATAGAGTTTTATAGAGCCTTCAACAGCGGAGACATGGCCGGGCTGGAGTCGGTCTGGTTCGACGGGGAGGCTCCAAGCATGGACAATCCCATCGGCGGCATCCGCCGAGGGTGGCCTTCGATCTCCCAAGGCTATTCCAGGCTTTTCGAGGGCCAGGCTGAGGTCCGCGTCACCTTTCACGATTTCACGAGCCAGGGTGGCGCCGACTGGCATCTCTTCGTCGGTCGCGAGCGAGGCCAATGCAAGACGCCGCGTGAGACGATCGACGTTGCTTTCCGGACGACGCGGTGGTTTGTCCGAAAGGACGATGCCTGGCGGCTGCTCCACCATCACGGATCGGTCGAGGACCCAAAGATGCTTGCCGATTACCAACGGTTGATCTTTAGCGAACGCAAATGACCAAGGGGCAGAGCCGGCGGTTGTCGGCGCTGTCTCGTTCACGACGTGTGGCCATGGCCATAAATCGATAAAGCCGGGACCTTCGAGATTACCCGCGAACTCCGCCAGCCTGATGTGCCCTACATCACCCGCACGATTGGCTCCGTACAATCAACCATCGGCGACCCACACTCCAATGCAGGGAAGGCCGTCTCCAGGCGGATTGGAGACGGCCTTGGCGGATCGTGGGAGGGGGATCCGCGAGCTCCAGCGGCGGGAGGAACACTGGAGCGCTTGCTGCGCAAGCTTATCGCCAACTAGGGAGGCGATAAAACATAGCCTAAGCCGTGACGGCCATTCTGGTAAGTAAACTTAGGTATTGCCCGAATATACCTGATGGCAATTTCGGCAATCACCCGAGAGATTGATAGGAAGCATCCGAGGGCTAAGGACAAACGTCTCGGGCGGTAGCACGGGTCCAATGATCTCCGTCGAAGGCAGTCGGAGAAAAATGGATCGGCGAGGACGCCTCCGACCTCTTTCGCTGACAGTTCTCGGCGTCCCGTCGGAGCCGGCGGCAAAGAGTGGTGCCCCGGCTGGATCCGTGTTTAGTGTAGCGGTGCAGCGCCAAGTTCGAGTTTGGCAGCCATGTTTACGAGCTCTGGCAACGATCGTGCACGCATCTTCCTCATCACCTGCCCGCGGTGGGCCTTGATCGTGATTTCGCTGAGGCTCAGTTCATAGGCGACCTGCTTGTTGAGTAGCCCAGCCACCACGAACTGCATGACCTGGCGCTCGCGCACCGAGAGGGACCGATAACGCCGGTCGAGTTCATTGACCTTGATGGTTGATTCAATGGCGGCCTGTATCTCTTCAAGGAGAGCAACCGTGTTCACCGGCTTCGACATGATTGTAAAGTTGAACCGAGATGCCGTCATGGTCATGCCGCGATGGTCGTGGCTCGTTAGCAGAATGACCGGGCAATGCATCGCATAAAAGCAGATGATCCGGGTGAGAGTCTGGACATCCAGATCGGGCAGATCAGCATCGAGAACGATGCACCCGAAGCTCGAAACGCGTCGGGCGGAGAGAAATTCAACTGCTGATCCGAAGATGTCAGGTCGCCAGCCGCACGACCGCAACTCGTCGGGCAGGATCTCGCCGATCTCATCATTGTTGCTCACGACGGATACGGACGGCGCGTCCGACGTCGATATCTTGTTACTTGGGAATGTCTGAGGCAGACCGCCATTGTACATGCCATTCTCCTCCGGTTCAAAGATGAATTCACGTCGAAGTGGTATCTATGCTTAGAATGCGCCGACAGCGCGAAGCTCGCCAACAAGAATGGCTATTGTCTAAGCCAATACCGCCCGTGAAGCGACTTAAGTGGGTTGAGAGAATCTGAAATATCCTGAAGTATCCGGTGCGGCGTCTCCGCCGTCATGAATCGCCGCGGCGGTTACAGATGCCGCTGAACTATTTGGCATTGGCAAGAGAGATCGGATCGCTTTGGGACAGATCGAACGGGGCCTTTTCGAATTCTGCGGCTGGGAGATGGATCTCGCAAAGCGGGAACTCAGGGCTCTCGGCGCACCCGTTCCGATCGGAAGCCGCGCATTCGACATCCTCGAGGTCCTCGTTGTGGCCGGTGGAGACGCCGTGTCGAAGGAGGATCTGATGCGCCGCGTATGGCCTGGGATCGTCGTAGAGGAGAATACACTCCAGGTCCACATATCGGCCATTCGAAAGGCTCTGGGAAAAGACCGGAATCTGCTCAAGACGATCTCCGGCCGTGGATACCGACTTCTTGGCAACTGGAAATCTGGCGCGCCATCGCTCAACGGAACGGCGCCGTCGGTGAAAACTCATTCAGCCGACGCCCGTTACGTTTCCAAGATCCCGGCGTCGATATCTGATCTTATCGGTCGTGAGAATGCCGTGGCTGAGCTTCTTACGCTCGCATCCGCTTATCGGGTCGTGACGCTGACAGGCCCTGGCGGGATCGGCAAGACGGTACTTGCATCCGAAATCGCCCGTAGTCTTTTGCCCAGCGTCGAAGGAGACGCCTTCTTCATCGAGCTGGTTTCGCTGCAGGACCCCAACCTAGTTCCGACAACCTTGGCTCAAACTCTCGACCTGCAACTTCAAGGTGACGAAATCTCGGCCCAGGTCGTCGCGCGTTGCATTGGTGGGCGAACGATGCTGCTCGTTGTCGACAACTGCGAACACGTCATCGATGCTGCGGCAGCGATGATCGAGGCACTTGTCCGCACGTGCCCAAATGTGACGGTCCTTGCGACAAGTCGAGAATTGCTGAGGATCGAGGGAGAGTTCGCTTATCGCGTCCCACCTTTGGAGGTGCCAGCTAGGGAGGAGGCGACCAGCGCTCTGGAGCACAGCGCCATCCAACTCTTCGTGGCGCGCGCTCGAGCGCTGCAACGGGATTTCGCGGACGACACGGAAAAGCTCTTGGCCATTGCCGGGATTTGTCGGCATCTCGACGGCATACCGCTGGCAATCGAATTTGCAGCGGCACGTGCTGCGACGCTGGGAATAGAGCAGATCGCCGGCCGGCTCGACGATCGTTTCGTGCTGCTCACTGGCGGGCGCCGGACGGCACTGCCTCGTCATCAGACGCTCCGCGCTACCCTGGACTGGAGCTATCAACTTCTGCCGGACGCGGAACGGGAATTGCTTTGTAGCCTGGCGACTTTTCCCGGCGGCTTTACTCTGGACGCGGCGGTAGCGGTCAGCGGCGACGGGGAAGCGGAAACGGCGCTCGTGATATCAAATCTCGTCTCAAAATCTTTGATCGCATTCGACGGTTTCGACGCTGCTCCGCGCTGGCGCCTTCTTGAGACTGTGCGGGTCTACTCGCTGGAAAAGCTGGGAGCTCGGGACGAGTTTCGGCGAACAATGTCTCGAGTTACGAAATACTTCCTCAAGCTGTTTAAACCTTTTTCGGAGGAGCGCTCCCTTCAGACGGCGCTCGACAATATCGGTCGCTATCGAAAGGAGACCGACAACGTGCGTGCGGCCTTGAGATGGGCGTTCTCGGAAAGCGGCGATGGCGTGCTCGGCGCGAAGCTTGCTGCCGCGTCAAGCGACTTTTGGACGGCAATATCGCTGGTCTCCGAAGCTGGCGACTGGGCTGAGCGCGCGCTGGAGAACATCGGGGAAGAAAACGGCTCGCGCACCGAGATGGTCTTGCGATGTGCTCTGGGATACGCGCTCATCTACACTCAGGGAATGAACAAGCGCGGAAAGGAAGTACTCACCGGCGCGCTGGCACTTGCCAGGGATCTGAACGATTACGACTATCGCCAGCGCCTAACCTGCGCCCTGTGGCTCTTCTCCGCCCGCTCGGCGGAATTGAGCGACGCTCTAGCCTATGCGCGCGAATATGAGGGGGCAGTTGAAGAACACGATGTGCGCGGACGCGCAACGGCCTCATGGCTTGTAGGCATTCCCCAGACCTATCAGGCGCTCCATCAAGAAGCCGGCGAGAGGCTTGAATGGGCGGCCACACACTATCCGCTGGTGAACCGCCGGACAGACTTGCTGCGATTGGAAGCGGACGTACGAACGTCTTCTCTGGCTCACAACACAGTGAACCTGATCGCAGGTGGCCGACTGGACGCCGCAACACTTACGGCAGAGGTCGCCATACAGGAGGCCCGAGAGACACGGCAGCCTTTCGTCCTCTGCGTCGCGCTCGCATGGTCGGCTTCCTTCGTTTCGTTAACGCTTAACGATCTGGACCGCGCGCAGGAATGGGGCGAGGAGCTTTTAGCGGAGGCATCCAAGCACTGTCTTCGACCCTTCCATGCCGCCGGCTTGTGCATCAAGGGCAGTCTCGCCTATCGAACGGGTAGCCCGGCAGAGGGTATCGAGGCTCTTCGCACCGGCCTCGTGGAACTGCGTAGTGGGGCCTACCTGTTGTTCTATCCTTTCTACCTCTGTGAGTTCGCAGCTGCGCTACAGTCAATGGGGCGTTTCAACGAGGCTTTGAACGAGGTCGCCAACGCGTTGCTGTTCTCGGAAGAGAAAGGCTACCGTTGGATGGTGCCCGAAATCCTGAGGCGGAAAGCAGAAGTGCTCAAGGCGCAAGGCTCAAGCGAGACGTCCCTGATCGAAGGTCTCTTTCAACAGGCGATGGCGGAAGCGGCGAAGCAGGGAGCACTGTATTGGGAATTGAACGCGGGCGTCAGCCTTGGTGCGTTCCGCCAGGCAAGCGTTCCGAGTGTTCTGCTTCCTGTCTATCGGCGATTCACTGAGGGCTTCAGCAGTCCGAGGCTTCTCGAGGCAAAGGCATTGATCGAGGCATCGGCTGTGTGAAGCTGCCATGGAACCGACGGACGTCGTTTTCGGTCCCTCACGACCGACGAGCAGCGCCGGCGTCTGTGGGCAGGCGCTATGACTGGTTGTCTCAGGTGGCAGGGGCCACGGGCTCCGTGGTTTTCAGCGCATCGACAATCTGCTCAGTGGTTACGATCGCGCTCGCATAGTTCGGCATATTGATCACCAGCGCCGCGTGCATCATCTCGTCGGAGTAGTCGGCGACGGCGTCCTTCACGACTGTCACGTCGTATCCAAGCTCTGCCGCGAAACGCACGGTCGCCTCGATGCAGGTGTGTGCGATCAGCCCGATGACAATGAGTTTGTGAATGCCCTGCCTCTTGAGCTGCAGATCGAGATCGGTGTTGGCAAAGCCGCTGGAGCACCAATGCTCCGAGGCGACAATCTCGCGGGACGCGGGTACAAACTCGGCCTTGAACTCTCCGCCCCAGGTCCCGTATTCAAAACTCCTACGGCTCCACGCAAGCTTTTGAATAGGCGCAATGTACTTCCAGTTCTTGTAGTCGCCTTCGCGGTACCTGTGGTGCATGGCAAAGAAGACGGGAATCTTGACCTGTCGTGCCGTACTGAGGATTTGCTCCATGTGCGGCACGCAATTGTTGGCTTCGGCGACTTCCTTGATGCGTGGCCAGATCTTGCCGCCTTCAGAGATGAAGTCGTTGTACGGGTCGACCACCAGAAGACCGGTGATGCCGCGCTCGTAGGACAGATGCATGATTATCGGCTCCTTTGGGCTTCAGGCTGCTTTCGACGGCTGTTGGCTGCGAAGCGCGTGGCGCTCGATGCTGGCTGCGAACAGTGGCGTCTCGCCCTTGTTATGGGCGATCGACATCGGCTGGCGCTGCGTGCGGAAGATCTCGAAAGGAATGCCCTGCCGGTCGAGAGAGGCGAGCATGTCCGGGGTCGCGAAGGACTGAACCCGGTTGGTAAATTCGCAGTGATATTTGTCGATTGCCTTGACGCTTAGTTCCCAGGTCACGTGAATGGCTACCCGGCCCGTCGGCGTGAACACATCAGAGTCGGAATCAAGGATCAGATGATCCTTTTCGCCGAGCGTTTCGACGTAGTGCTGCACCATCAGGCTGCCGCCGATCGTTTCGACGTTGATCGACATGCGCGTACCGTCTGGAGCGGTAGTGAAGCCAGCAGCGATATGGGCGGGCGAACAGCCCTGGTATTCCTTTTCGGGCAGCGTGAAGCACCACGTCGGGATGTCGATCTTCTCGATCGACGCGTTGATGATGGCCGTGAAGCTGGAATCGACGATCTGCTTGTCTGACATTGTCTTTCTCCTTCATCCAATGGGTGGGAATTTTGCGGCACCAGGGAACGCCGCAGACGCCGTCACATCGATTTGCGGAGCGGCTTGAAGGCGGCGCGCAGATCGGCCGTGAGAAGCATCGGCTGCTCCCAGGCTGCGAAATGGCCGCCCTTGGGAGGCCGGTTGTAGAAGATGAGCTTCGGGTATGCCTTCTCGGCCCAGCTCTGGGGAGCCTGGTAAATCTCGTCCGGGAAGGCACTGACCGCGACCGATATCTTGATGCCGCGCGGATCGAAGAAACCACCCGAAGGGAAGTGCGCGTTATCCCAGTACAGGCGGGCGGAAGAGATCGCCGTATTGGTCAGCCAGTAGAGCGTGATATTGTCGAGGATATCGTCCTTCGTCGGGCCTTCCGTTTTGCCGTCGAAGACGCGAGCGATCATGTCATAGCTGCGGATGTCATGGTCAAGCATCCATGAGGCAAGACCGATCGGTGAGTCGACGATGCCGTAAAGCGTCTGCGGGCGGTTGTTCATCTCGATGGCGTAGCCAAGACCATTCTTGTAGAAATCGTCGAGCTGGTCCCACGCGCGCTTTTCATCAGGCGTGAGGTTGGCAGGCGGCGTGCCGGCTGACAGCGCCTTGGATATGTCGGCGGGAACGGTTGCTGCCATGTTGGTATGGATGCCGAGCAATCCCGGAGGCTCTTGCACAGCCATCAGCTCGGTAACGGCGTTGCCCCAGTCGCCGCCCTGCGCGACGTATTTTGGGTAGCCGAGGCGCTGCATCAGTACAGCCCATGCCTTGGCAATGCGGGGAGGGTTCCATCCGGGCTCTGTCGGTTTGCCGGAGAAGCCGTAACCCGGAAGCGATGGGATGACGACGTGGAAGGCGTCGTCGGCGCTGCCGCCGTGCGCGGTCGGATCGGTCAGGGGCTCGATGATTTTTAGCTGTTCGATGATGGAACCGGGCCATCCATGGGTGACAAGGATCGGCAGGGCATTTGCGTGCTTAGATTTCACATGGATGAAGTGAAAGTCCAACCCGTCGATCTTCGTGGTGAACTGCGGGTAGGAGTTCAGTTTCGTTTCGATTTTGCGCCAGTCGTAGTGCTTGGCCCAGTGGTCGGCGAGCTTCCTGATGGTAGCGAGCTGGACGCCCTGCGAGTGATCCTCGACCGTTTCCCGGTCAGGCCACCTGGTCGCCGCGACCCGCTGGGCAAGATCGGATAGCTCCGCATCCTTAGCCGAGAATCGAAATGGTTTGATCGCGTTTGGATCGCCACTCGCGGCAAACGCTTCAGGAAGCACGCCCAATGCACTGATTGATGCTGCCACTGCGAGAAGTGTACGGCGCGAAACCGCCGGTTGGTTATGGGACATGAGAGCCTCCTGGAGTTAGTTTGCTGGCGAGTAACAAGTCACCAAAGAGGAAATGCAGCCATTGAACTAAGGTATCGGCGACACCTTCGTATAGTGGAATCGAGAGCACGTTTGGATGTTCGTATTCAGCTCTGTCCGCTATGGTTCCGATCGATGCAGCCAACCTGAGAACATCGTCGCTCCGGTTTGGCCATTGGCTAGTGGATCGCGGTTACCGTCGTCTGGCTTCGCTTCAGGTACTGCGCGAACGAGGGTTTTCAGCGCACGGTGTTACCCAATACCAAGGTGTTGCCAATACCAACGTGCAAGTGCGCTTCCTGGCAATCGTCGGCATACTTTCCTAATGCAGCCGGTTTCGCTGCGTAACGGCAAAGGAAGGAGCCGACAGATGAAGATCCTGATGGTTTTCACATCGCATGACATACTCGGAAGCACCGGCCGCAAGACGGGCTTCTGGCTCGAGGAAGGCGCAGCACCATATTACGTCTTTCGCGACGCCGGCATCGATCTGACGCTCGCCTCGCCGAAGGGCGGTCAACCGCCAGTCGACCCGAAGAGCGATCTGCCCGAAAACCAGACCGCCGCGATGGCTCGCTTCAAGAAAGATCCGGACGCGCAGCAGGTGTTCGCGACGACGAAAAAGCTGAAGGATATGCGGTCGGACGATTTCGACGCGGTCTTCTATCCTGGCGGCCACGGGCCGATGTGGGATCTTGCCGAGGATCCGGACTCAATCACCTTGATCGAATCCTTCTATAACGCCGGAAAGCCTGTCGCGGCGGTGTGCCACGCGCCTGGCGTCTTGCATCGCGTGACCTACAAGGGGGAGCCGATCGTCAAGGGAAAGCGCGTCACAGGGTTCACCAACACCGAGGAGGAGGAGGTTCAACTGACCAACGTCGTGCCATTCCTTGTTGAGGATGAACTGAAACGGCTCGGCGGACTTTTCGAGAAGAAAGACAACTGGCAACCCTTTGCCATCACCGACGGTCGGCTCATCACCGGCCAGAACCCTGCCTCGTCCACCTCAGGTGCGCAGGCCCTCGTCAAGCTTCTGAAAGGCGCAACGGAGCAGACAAGTTCCACGGCTGCGTAACTGGCCATGCGAACTGCGTAACGACAAATCTGCGGTCGCAATTCCAGCCGTTGTGACCGCTCGCAGCCCTGCGCCTTGCCTCGGCGTCGCCAGCCGGCAAATTCATTAGCTCCGCTACGGCTGCCAGGCCTCAGTTCCTCACGCCGAAGGATTACACGCTGATCATGATCGACTATCAGTCGCAGATGGCTTTTGCGACGAAGAGCATCGATGCCGTCAATCTTCGGAACAACGCAGATCTCGTCGCCCATGGAGCCAAGGGTTTCGGCGTTTCCACCAGTCTGACCACCATGGCTTATGATTGTCCGAAGCAAGTTCTCCGTCTTTGAACCTCGACGTTGAGCGAGGGAACTTTAATGCAGGCAGGCAGTTCTGGTGGCGCAAATCGATATCTAACGGCGATATCCGCGAAATGTTGTGGCTGGTCTCAGCCGCGCCTCAACCTCGATACGAGCAAGCCCACATCGAAATGTTTCAGTTAAAGTAGCAGGCATCACTCGCCTGTCCCATTATGAAGATCAGTCGATGATGTATGCGAGTAGGGAGATCACCGATGGTCATTTCGTGGGTTGAAGTGAAAGATCGGATGCAGCAGGGTTATCGATATCCTCTGACCGCGCCCACGGGCCAAGACTTCCACCAGGGCTTTGCACCGGAACTGACACCTGCGGAGATGCTAAGGCTAGGTGTATTCGGGGGCAAATACATGACCGATTGCGCGGACGAATTCCCCAAAGAATGGTTCGCCGCGGCCAAGATTTCATCCTGGTATGATCCGAGTTTGAATTTTTTCGGCGTGGGTGCCAGCCAACCACTTAGCGTCTGGCGAGCCAAAGGCTGGATATATCCGGACGATCCCCGCGGGTGGTTTCAATGGTACTGCCGCTATTTCCTAGGCCGCAGGTTACCCGGCGAGGATGAACGCCAGATTGGGCGTTGGAAGTCTATGAAGCGACATGCATCGCAGCTACGGCGCCACTGCGAGCCCCACGACTGGTTCTGCCGTCCTCGGCAGCGACAGGCACTACTTCAGTGGGCTTATGATAGCCGAGCCCTATGAACGCGCCCGATCCTGCGCCGAGGACGTGGCTGCGACCTTACCGAAAGCTGGCTGGCCTTTCGGCACTGCGGCGGCGAGAGGACATGACCTCCGTTAGTCAGCAACCACCATTTCGCTGATATCGGGGGAGCGCCATCTTCTCGCCGTATCCGCCTCGGCTGCCAGAACTGCATGAACAATGCGAGCGCGCCGCGCCCATGGCGCCAGCGGTGCCACGATGTCAGTACACTCGCCCTTGAGGAAATAGGGTGGGATTACCAGAATGCTCGCGCGACCCGGTGTCTTCGGCGTCAGGAAGCAGGTGCTGACGCTGTTGCATGTCGGCCCTTCTCAGAAGCAGGAAGACAAGGGGCAGCATGCCGAGGTCCATACCGCCCATCTTCCGCCCGATTGTCGGCGCTGTAGTCTGGCTCATAGAACATAACGGTAGCAGCGCACGGATCTTGCTTTAATGTTTCGAGGACACCCGATGGCCCTGAGAACACTGACACTCTTCGCGGGTGCGCTCGCCGGTCTAGTTCTGTTTGCCGCGTTGGAAGGCAAGGTTAGGGCCGAGCCGCAGCCGGCGCTTGCCGAGCAGGCCAGCCCGAAAAATGCCTACGCGGTTCCTGTGCGCCGGGCTGTCCATATTTCTCGGCAGGGAGCCAGTTCGTTCTCGACACTGTTTGAGACTGTGGGAGGTAATCAATCAAGGGTACTGCGCGAGATGAGCGGCGTCTCGATCGTGATGAACAACGATATAGCGGACGCAGTTGAGGCCTATTACGGCAATCCGAAAGCAAAACTTATCTGGGTCGATGGCAGAGGTCCCACCGCCAAGGCAGTGCAGGCGATGAACCTGTTGAAGCAGGCGGATGATTGGGGCCTGAGCACCAGTGACTATGCGGTCGCCACGACGTTTGAGACGGTTCCGCGGGGCTCGCCCGAATACGCGAATTCTTTGGCCCTATTTGAAGCGTCGCTGTCCGGCGAGTTCTTGATGTTTCTGCAGGATAACTACCGCGGGCGGATCGATCCCAACCAGCTCTCCAACTACTATGACTTCAAGCGGAAGCAGGTTGATCTGAAGGCGGCCATCGACCAATTGTCTGCCCATCCGGATCTGATGCCGGTCGTCGACCGGCTTATGCCGAGCAATCCGAAGTTCGCCCAGCTTGCAGCGGAACTTCATTGGCTGCGATCGTCGGGTCAGGGAGGCGATAGCGCCGCCAACATTGATAAGGTCATTGTTGCGATGGAGGAAATCCGTTGGCTGCCTCAGGAGTTTCCTGATCGCTATGTCTTCATCAATCAACCAGCTTACATGGCGTATTACTATGAGCAGGGTCAGTTGGCACTTTCGATGAAGGCCGTAATCGGGCAACAGGATCATCAGACGAACTTCTTCGATGCTTCGATCAAGACTGTTCAGTTCAATCCCGACTGGGGCGTGCCGCAATCGATCATTCGCAACGAGATGCTACCGCATCTGAAGCGCGACCCCGCATATCTCGACAGGGAAGGTTACAAGGTTTCTGTAAATGGAAAGCCGATGTCCTCCGCGAAGGTCGATTGGGCCCAGCCTCTCGAGAACATCTCCGTTGTTCAGCCGCCGGGGCCGGACAATGCACTCGGACAGCTAAAGATACTGTTCCCGAACCCTCACGACATATACATGCACGATACTCCGGCGCGCGGAAAGTTCGCCGCGCAGGATCGAATGTTCAGTCACGGATGCGTACGGTTGGAAAACCCACGCGCAATGGCGGCTGCGGTTCTGAAAACATCCGTTGAATTTGTTGCACAACAGATAGCCGATGGGGAAAAGAAGGAGATGCCGGCACCGGAAGAAGTTCCGGTATATGTCTCATACTTTACAGCATGGCCAACTGCAGACGGCGTCGTGCACTATTTCGATGACATTTACGGTCGTGATGCAGAGACGCTCGCCGCGATATCGATGACGACCTCAAGCCGCAATCAATCCTGAGCGCCCAAACAACGCAGGGCGTCTACGACATCTTCAAGTCAGCCGCGCAAGACTTCGTTGGCTGCCCGGATACCACTTTCCCAGGCACCATGCGCCGTTGAGAAATCCGAGATGTGGGTGGCCTCGCCCGCAAAGAACAGTCGATCATCGACTGGGCGCGCCAATATGTTGCGGGCATCGGAGTGATTTGGGAGCGCATGACTGTAGGAACCGCGTATCCAATCGGTACGACACCACGAAGTCGCGGCCAGTGGCCGCAGATGCCGTCGTATGCCGCTACCCAGCAGGGACGACAACTGTTCAATCGCGAAAGCGAACGCATCCAGCAGCCCCGCACGCTCAATGACCAGGGCACCTGCGCCTCCGAAGAAGCCCTCGATAATCGGTCGGCCAAGCGGACGGATATAGTAGCTGCCAGTTTCGGCGTTGCGGGGATCGCCGAGAAGATGGGTCTCGGGCTCGAGGCCATGGTTCCCGTGCAGTTCGAGGAATAGCTTGTCTGCCAGGCCAAGCGGCAATTGGCTTGATGCGTGAAGATGATCGTCAACTGCCGCATCGAACGCGATCATACCGTTGGCAAGGACGTTGGTCGACGACGTAATCACAGCCTTCTGGGCGCTGATCGCACCGCGGTCAGTCTCCAGCTGGACTCCACGATCGGACAGCGCGATACGGCGCACAGGTGTCGAGGGTCGCAATGCAACATCAGGAATGCTCGAAGAAATCAGAGTGCCGTAGCCTTCGTGAACCCGCCAATTGGCATCTGATGCGGCATTGTCGTATGCAAGGAAGTCTTTGATCGACAGCCGCTCGAGCGGTGTCCCATTCATGTATCCGCTTGTCGCGTCGCAATAGGCATTCCATTCCGCGTTTGCCGGCAGCGCATCGGAAGCACGGTCGCTTGGTTGGCGATCGCTGCGAATGCGGGTTTGGAATGCGTCCCACGCTGCTTCCGCCGCCTTCTGATCTTCCGGCGTGAAGCCCAAATCGCGCCACTGCCGTCGCCATGCCGTCGGGCCGCTTTCGATGGTAAGCCCGGCAGCACGAGCCATCTCGACGAGTGGATTGCGTTCGGCCGAATGAAGCCAACCACAACCCATGTCGAGCGGCATTCCGCTGATCTCAATTGTCCAGGCGCGACCGCCGATGCGGTCACTCGCTTCCAGGAGGATGACCGAGGAGCCGGCGCTGGACAGGGTCCGTGCCGCCGCAATTCCAGCAGCGCCGGCACCGACAATCGCTACGTCGTAATCCATGGTCGCCGCTCCGCCTTGAGGCGCTCGTCGCTCGTCTTTGACTGGTTCTACTACCGGGTTCTACAAGGGAATCGATCCCTCTTCAACGCGCGCTAAAGACTGCTACTATTCGGGGCATGACATTCTTCGAAACACTCGTTGCACTGCTTGCTGTCGCAATCCTGCTATTGCAGGTAACCAGACGAATGCGGCTGCCGTATCCCGGCATCCTCGCCGCAGCCGGCGTTGCCGTCGCGGTGTTGCCGGGTGCGCCAGATATACCCATCGACCCTCCAACCGCCCTTGCATTGTTCATCGCCCCCGTACTTGTCGATTCCGCCTACGACTTCCCGCTCGGCGCGGCGCGGCGCATGCTGGTGCCGCTGTTCGTCTACGCGGTTGTGGCAGTGCTGTTCACGGTTGGAGTCGTGGTGTCGATCAGTGCACTTACCGTCGGGTTGCCCATCGCGGTGGCAGTGACGCTCGGTGCGATCGTCGCACCGCCGGATGCAGCTGCGGCCACCGCGGTCCTGTCCAATCTGCCGGTCGACCGCCGGGTCGACGCACTTCTCAAAGGCGAAAGCCTGTTCAACGATGCTACGGCGCTGCTGCTGTTCAGCGCGGCTTTGACCATCCAGGCGAGGGGTGGGTTCGATACTGAAACCGTAGCGCGGATGGCTTTTGCGGCGCCGGGCGGAGTTTTGTTCGGAATTGCCTTCGGGTTTCTGGTTTCACGACTTCGTCCCGTCACCGACAATACGGTTGGCGGCACGCTGCTTCAGTTCGTCTATGCATTCGCGACGTGGCTGATTGCCGAGCGTCTGCACCTCTCTGCCGTGCTGGCAACAGTGGCAAGTGCGATGACACTCGCTACCCTTGCCAAGGTCGATGATCCTCCGCGCATGCGGGTCCACTCGTTTGCCGTCTGGACGACCGTGGTCTTCTTGTTGAACGTGGTTGCCTTTCTGCTGATGGGACTGCAGGCCCGCCGCATTGTTGGCGCCATGTCGGCGGCCGAGCTGGAGAGGGCGATCGGGTTCGCTGCGATCGTCGTCGTAGGCGTTATTGCGTCGCGCTTGGCGATTGCATTCTTTTTTCACGCGGTTGTTGGCTATCGGCATCGGCGCGGTCATGAACTCGCACCCTTTGAACATGGTGAAACGCTGCTGGTTGGGTGGTCGGGTATGCGCGGACTGGTTACCCTTGCCACCGCGTTCGTGTTGCCCGCGGACTTCCCCGAACGAGACCTCGTGGTTTTGACGGCCTTCTCGGTCGTGCTCGCAACACTGGTCATCCAGGGCGCAACTCTCGCGCCCATGATCCGCCTCCTGAAGCTCGGGAGGGAGGACAAGTCGAGGCAGGAAATCCACATGGCACGCAAGTCTCTTGCCCAGGCTGCCCTTGGCCGCCTTGAAGGCGAGAAGGGCCCGGAGGTCGAGGCCATCAGACTAGCCTATCGAGAAATCTGCGAGAGTGGCCCTGGGTCTTTGCCAGCACGCCGTCGTGATCTGGCCCTTGCCGCTGTACTGGCGCAACGCAAACGCCTCGACGAACTGCGCGACGCGGATCGTGTCGGTCCTAGCCAGTATCTTGAACTGCAGGAGGATCTCGACTGGAAGCAGCTTGCCGTGGCTTTGGACGAGGAGCGGCGAATTACCGAGAGTTAGGTGCGCACCAAGAGCGGCTCGCGCCTGGATGAACTCCATTTCCTGGTCCTGATGAAGGACAAGATCCTCGAAATTCAGAGAGTTCTCAGGAGGGTCGAGGTTGGATCATCAGTGGAATGTTTGTCTGGCTAGCCCAAGCGCCTCGCTCCTTGGGCAGCGTTTGCCTGGCGCTCGACTCCGATCATTTCAGGCTGCATTTGTGATCGACATCAAGGCTGGGGAATTCTTTCTGTTGATGCTTCCAACGGTCGTAGCCGTCACCTTTGGCATAAGCTTGACTTTCGACCGTCCGCCAATCCCGCGCATATCGGACGGCAAAACCCTCCACCCCCCATTCCCGGAATTGGTCGACATGCGTCAACTCATGGGCCCACGCACAGGGACTCGCGGCTACACGCGGGTCTCTGAACACAACGACATCGATTAGGGTAACTGCATCTGCAAAACCGCCATGCTCCAGCAAGTAGGCAAGGCTGAAGGAGCTGTCGTTATTGATTTTGTATCTGACGCGATTCATTGAGTCTTCGCTGGCATAGCCGGTCAACTGACGGCGAATGTGTGCAGGTATCGGCAAAGCCTTGTGGATGGCCTCATCGCGGCTCGCAGTGATTACGCTCGCGAGTATCGGGCCGCTCAGAGCATGTGCCTGAAGCTCGTTGAGAGCGTCGACCACACTTTCATTTGCGATGATGACGAAGCTATTGTCCCTGCGGTCAGCCTGATAATGAGCAACGGCGGATGGTCCGTCGAGCATCAGACTAACGGCAACGATGACAGACAGGACCCAGATAGTCGCGCGGCGTCGGTTCATCGCAGTAATTTCTTCTCATCGGTAAGACATGATAGTCCTGTGGATCATCCGCGGCTACTGCGTTGAATTCTCCTATGGATCGCCGAGCCTCGGTCACCCGTATGGGTTTCTCCTCTCATTCCCAGCATGGCGCAATCTAAGATAGCAAGCGAGAACGAGCTATCGATGAAAATCGTCTGATATCAGTGTTATGAATAAAAAACTTGGCGGAAGAGGTGGGATTCGAACCCACGGTACGGTCTCCCGCACGCCGGTTTTCAAGACCGGTTCCTTAAACCACTCGGACACTCTTCCATGCAGTTGATTTGAAGCGGGCTCGAAACCCGCGCACCTGCGGTTGCCTGACGCCATCAGCTCAGGCTATGCAGCGTTTAAAGCCGTTCGGCGGCAGCGTCAACTGGTTCTGTACGGTACCCGAAGGGCCGCGGAGGGGAGAAGCTCCCCGTTGCTGAAACGCCCAGCCGGGCTGAACCGACTGCGTTATTCAGAATCTTAAATTAGTGAATTATTAACCATATTAATTAGAATTGTCCCTATCTTGGCGAAATGCTTCGCAAATTTGCCATGAAGGCCGCATGATTAAAGTCTCGTTAGGTTGGTGGGATTAGGGGTGTCTTGCCCGGATCGGGCAGATTTCTTAACCATAACGGTCTTGAGCGGCGTGGGACATATGAAACGAGAGTACGGGGCGGCGTCATTCGCAACGGGAATGCGATGGGTAGGGCTGTCGCTGATCTGCGCAACGGTTACGGCTTGCGGTTCCTCGCCTACGCCCACAAAGCGCGCTCACGGCAAGGAGTATTTCTCGGAGAAGGAATACGGCGTCAAGGCCAGCCCCCGTGTTGCCACCGGCAACAACATCCCGAAGGGCGGCGGCCGCTATATGGTCGGGGACCCCTACGTGGTGAAGGGGAGGTGGTACTACCCGAAGGAAGATTTCTCCTACAACAAGGTTGGTGTTGCGTCGTGGTACGGCTCGGCCTTTCATGGCCGTTTGACGGCGAACGGCGAAGTCTATGACCAGATGCACCTTTCCGCCGCGCATCCAACGTTTCCGCTGCCGAGCTATGCACGCGTGACGAATACGGAAAACGGCGCGTCCATTATCGTGCGTGTCAACGATCGTGGTCCGTATCACGAAGGGCGCATTATCGACCTGTCCAATAAGACGGCGGATATGCTTGACCTGCAGCACAGCGGTACCGGAAACGTCCGCGTCCAGTATGTGGGGCGTGCCCGGATGGATGGGCATGATATGCCTTATCTGATGGCCTCCTATGTGCCGAAGGGCAGCCGCATTCCGGGCATCAACCCGGGTGGCGGGCAGATTGCCACCGGTGTCATGGTCGCCTCCAACAGCAAGCGCATAACCGCAGACCAGCTCCAGAGCTTCGGCGGTTTCGCGCCCGAGCCGGAGAATGTTCCTGTGCCGGTCTCGGCGACGTCCTATGCCGGCTCGACTCCGAGCGCGCGCTACAATGCTGCGCCTGTCCCGACGTCGATGCCGTCACCGTCTTTTGGCGGCGTCGCGCCCCTGGCGGAGCCGGCGGCCACTCAGATGATCGTCCTCCCGGAATTTGGCCCTTTCCCATATGAACGCCCCTATGGAGGGCAGCGCTCTCTCGCAATGGGGTATCAGGAACAGGGCGCCAAAACTGTTACCGTCGAACTCGCTTTCGACGCCGTGATGGTTCGCAACGACGGCCTCACGCAGGACTCGATCCTGGCATCCGTCAAGCGTCAAAAGACAGCCGCCGCGCGCGGCGAGTAACGGCGGCCATTGCGTCGCTCCAGGTCCGTTGTTAGCATCGTCGAGCTCGACCGAGCTGTGGGGTTTTTCGGTGTTCAAGCGTTTCGTTGGCCTCTGTGTTTGCCTTCTGCCTTTCGCAACGGTTGCCGCTGCCGCGAGCGGTGATGCCAACGCTTCATTCGTGACCAAGGCGGCCCAAGCCTACATGGTCGAGGCGTCTACCCGGACCGTGCTTCTTGCCAAGAACGAGAATCAGACCTTCTCGCCGGCGTCACTCGCGAAGCTGATGACGGTGGATCTCGTCTTCGACGCCCTTTCGAAGAACCAGATCACCCTCGACACGCAGTATCCGGTTTCGGAATACGCCTGGCGAACTGGGGGGGCGCCGTCGCGCACGGCAACGATGTTTGCCGCGCTCAAGTCGAACGTCCGCGTCGAGGATCTGATCAAAGGCATTGCCATTCAGGGCGCCAACGACAGCTGCATCGTTCTCGCTGAAGGCATGAGCGGCAGTGAGCCGGCCTTTGCGGCTGCTATGACGCGGCGTGCTAAAACGCTCGGTATGGAGCGGTCCATCTTCGGGAATTCGACCGGGCTGCCTGACGGCAAAAGCAGGACGACGGCGCTCGACATGGTGACGTTGGCGGCGGAACTGCAAATGTCCTATCCGAACCTCTATTCCTATTTTGCGCAGCCTGATTTCGAGTGGAACAGGATTTTCCAGCGCAACCGCAATCCTTTGCTTGGTTTCGGCATGGGTGTTGATGGCCTGGCGACCGGCTTTGCCGAGGGAGAGGGCTATTCCATCGTCGCCTCCGCCGAACGCGATGGCCGGCGGCTCTTCATGGCCCTGGGCGGCATTGCCTCCGACAAGGAGCGCACCGAAGAGGCCAAGCGTGTGCTCGAATGGGGGCTGACCGCCTTCGAAAGCCGTCAGATTTTCGCCGACGCCGAGGTGATCGGCGAAGCAAGCGTCTACGGTGGAACCTCGCGAAGCGTTGATCTCGTCGCAAAGACGCCCGTGAGTGTCTATTTACCGATCAGCAATCCCGAGCGGCTGTCGGCGCGCATCGTCTACCATTGGCCGTTGATGGCTCCCGTGGAGGCCGGCCATGAAATAGGGACGCTGCGCATCTTCGCGGGCGGTCGCCTGTTGCGTGAGGTACCCCTTTATACGAAGGAGACCGTGGAGGTTGGCTCTTTGAGCCGCCGTGCCGTCGACGCGCTGATGGAACTCGGCGAGACGCTGTTGTTCTCCTGGCTGTGGGATAAGCCCGAACCCACCTGATCGCCGAATTCGCTATTCAGGGTGAGAGTTACCGTCGAGCGGTTTCGCTTTTCGCTGCCTTCCGTTAAATGTACGGCAGTGGTGCGGGTGACCGCCGTAATGCAGGAATTAGTCATTGCCATCCGGTACTGGGTTGTTTGTAACGTTTGAAGGCGGGGAGGGCGCGGGCAAGTCGACGCAGATCCGCCGCCTTGCTGAGTCTCTCCGTGCCCGCGGTCATGACGTGCTTTTGACACGGGAGCCGGGCGGTTCTCCGGGCGCCGAGGCTGTGCGTCACGTGCTTCTTTCGGGTGCTGCCGAAGCCTTTGGAACCCGCATGGAGGCAATCCTCTTCGCAGCGGCACGCAATGATCACGTCGAGGAAGTCATCCGGCCGGCTTTGATGACCGGCAAGGTGGTCCTTTGCGATCGCTTCATGGATTCGTCGCGGGTCTATCAAGGCGTGACCGGGAATCTTGAGTCGGAATTCATCGAGGCGCTGCAGCGCGTCGCGGTCAATGGTATCGTTCCCGACTGCACGCTTGTCTTCGATCTGCCGGCGCTGGCGGGTCTCGAGCGCGCCCGGAGGCGAGGCGCTGCTGGCGACGTCGCCCCGGACCGCTTCGAGAAGGAGGAGCTCGAAACCCACGAGAAGCGCCGAGAAGCGTTTCTCGATATCGCCGCCCGGGAGCCTGACCGTTGCCACGTCATCGATGCAACGCGGTCCGAAGAGGTCATTGCCGCCGAGGTTCTGGAGACCGTCTGGCGGCAACTGCCGCATGCGACAGCGACCAAGTTAGCGGAAGCAACTCATGAACGATGAACGACCGGGATTGCTTGACGGTGCCATCTGGCCAGCCGAAAACATGAAGCTATTCGGCCATGATGACGCCGAGGCCTTCCTCGCGCAGTCGTATCGGTCGGGCAAGGGCCACCATGCGATCCTGATCGAGGGACCGCCGGGCGTCGGCAAGGCAACGCTTGCCTTCCGCTTCGCCAATCATGTCCTGACGCATCCGGATCCGGCCGGCGCGCCGGATCGGTTGGAGGATCCGGATCCGGCCTCTCCTGTCAGCCGCCAGATCGCCTCGGGCGCCTCGCATAACCTGCTGCACCTGGCGCGGCCCGTCGATGAAAAGACGGGGAAGATGAAATCCGCAATCACGGTCGATGAGGTCAGGCGGGCAGGGCGCTTCTTCTCGCAGACGTCGGGCACCGGCAATTGGCGCATTGTCATCATCGATCCTGCCGATGACATGAACCGCAATGCCGCGAATGCGATCCTGAAAATCCTCGAGGAGCCGCCGAAACGCGCACTGTTCCTGCTTATCTCCCATGCGCCCGGCAAGCTGCTTCCAACCATTCGTTCGCGCTGCCTGCCGCTGAAGCTCGCGCCGCTTGACGACAGTGCTCTCGGTGCGGCGCTCGCCCATCTCGGTATCGAGGCCAACCGCGACTTGCTTGCGGCGGCAAATGGCAGCGTAGGCGAGGCGCTGAAGCTGGTGAACTACGGCGGCAGCGATATCATCGCTGCTTACAACGATGTATTGGGTGCGCAGGGGGCATCTGCCCGCAGGGCTATGCATCGGCTGGCGGATGCGCTTTCCGGGAAGGACAGTGACACAATCTTTGAATTTTTCACCGGCCACGTCGGCGAGGACTTGATGCAGAAGGCACGGGCTGCGGCGATGGCAGGGCAGGTGGCTGCCGCGGAGAGGCTGGCCCGCCTGCATTCAGACATTGGCGAGCGGCTGACCGTTTCGGATGCCTACAATCTGGATCGCAAGCAGACGATCCTCAGCATCCTTGGAGATATCAAGCAGCCCGGCCCCTGATCAGGTTGCCAGCAGCTTCCATGCGACGACGGCAAGCGTCAGCGCCAGCACGATGCGGATTGTCCGTTCGTGGAGCTTAGGTGCGATCAGGCTGCCCGCGATAATCCCGGGGATCGAGCCGACCAGCAGGGCAAACAGCATTCCCCAGTTGATCTCGCCGATCACCCAGTAGCCCATCCCGCCGATCAGTGTCAGCGGGACGGCGTGAACGATATCGGAGCCAACAATTTCGCGAACATCGAGGCGCGGGTAGAGGACCAGCAGTACCGTCACGCCGAGCGCCCCTGCGCCCACCGACGTCAGCGTCACGAGGGTGCCTAGCACCAGCCCGAGGACCATTGTCCAGATGGCGATCGTGAGCGGCTTGGGCGGCGAGCGCTCTCCAATCGAGCGAAGCGCGAGCGCGAGGACTTGCTTGCGAAAGACCAGCATAAACGCGGTCATGACAAGCAACCAACCAAGGGCCATTGTAATCGTGTGGGCGACCTCGACGCTCCTACGATCGACTCCCGCCATCAGCCAGAGCGTCAGCAGGGCGGCCGGGACGCTTCCGGCAGCCAGGCAGCCTACAATGCGCCAATTCACCCTGCCATGCATGCCGTGAACTGCTGTTCCGGCTGTCTTGGTCAAAGCTGCGTAGAGCAGATCGGTTCCGACGGCTGTCGCTGGATGAACCCCGAAGAGAAGTACCAGCAACGGCGTCATCAGCGACCCGCCACCGACACCCGTAATGCCGACCAAGGCGCCGACAAGAAGCCCGGAGAGGGAATAGAGGGGATTGAAGCTGAAAAGGTCGGTCAAATAGGAGACCTCGAGCCCTGCGCGTGAATGGTGCTGCCGAGTGCTGAATATGTCACGTCGCTGATGCCCGCCCTTTGAATTTTCTTTGGGTAGAATGCGCCCAGAATCGAGTCAAGTGCAGCACGCCGGCGAACGGCAAATCGCCTGCTTTCGAAACTTGCTGTTTCGCTTCGCCATGACTTGCGCTAAGAGCGGCTGACAAATTTTATAGAGTAAGCCGGACACGAATGGCCGCCATGACAGAGAAGACACCGTTTTACATCACCACCGCGATTTCATACCCGAACGGCAAGCCGCACATCGGCCATGCCTACGAGCTGATTGCGACGGACGCAATGGCGCGCTACCAGCGCCTCGACGGCAAGGATGTCTTCTTCCTGACGGGTACCGACGAGCACGGCCAGAAGATGCAGCAGACGGCCCGAGCCGAGGGTATGTCGGCCCAGGAGCTTGCAGATCGCAATTCCAGTGCGTTCCAGTCGATGGGGCAGCTCCTCAACGCCTCGAACGACGACTTCATTCGCACGACGCAGGAGCGTCACCACGAGACGTCGCAGAACATCTGGAACCTGATGGCTGACAATGGCGACATCTACAAGGATTCTTATGCCGGCTGGTACTCGGTTCGCGACGAAGCCTACTATCAGGGAAGCGAGACGGAGCTGCGCGCCGATGGCGTGCGCTACGGACCGCAAGGCACGCCTGTCGAATGGGTAGAAGAGGCCAGCTACTTCTTCAAGCTTTCCGAATATCAGGACAAGCTGCTCGCGCACTACGAAGCCAACCCTGACTTCATCGGGCCTGCCGAGCGGCGCAACGAGGTCATCTCCTTCGTCAAGTCGGGACTGAAGGATCTCTCGATTTCACGCACGACCTTCGATTGGGGGATCAAGGTGCCGAACGACCCTGATCACGTCATGTATGTCTGGGTCGATGCCCTGACCAACTACATTACGGCGACCGGGTACATCGAGGATCGCAACGGTCCCCGCGCCAAGTACTGGCCGGCGGACGTTCATATCATCGGCAAGGACATCATCCGCTTCCACGCGGTCTACTGGCCGGCCTTCCTGATGTCCGCCAAGCTGCCGCTTCCCAAGCGCGTCTTCGCGCACGGCTTCCTGCTCAACAAGGGCGAGAAGATGTCGAAGTCGCTCGGCAACGTCGTCGATCCCGTCAATCTGGTGAACCATTTCGGCCTCGACCAGGTGCGCTATTTCTTCCTCCGCGAAGTCTCCTTCGGTCAGGACGGCAGCTACAGCGAAGAGGCGATCGGCACGCGCATCAACTCCGACCTTGCCAACGGCATCGGAAACCTTGCCAGCCGCTCGCTGTCGATGATCGTCAAGAACTGCGACGGCAAGGTCCCGGAATGCGGTCCGCTGACGGACGAGGACAAGACCATGCTGGCGCAGGCCGACGCGCTGCTCGCGTCGACGCGTGACGACATGAACAAGCAGCTGATCCATCGCGCGCTCGCGTCGATCATCGCTGTCGTTTCCGAGACCGACCGCTACTTCGCCGGCCAGGAGCCCTGGGCGCTGAAGAAGACCGATCCGGCACGCATGGGCACCGTGCTCTACGTCACGGCCGAGGTCGTCCGCCAGATTGCCATCCTGTTGCAGCCTTTCGTGCCTGAATCGGCCGGCAAGCTGCTTGATCTGGTTGCGGCCCCTGCCGACAAGCGCGACTTCGCGGCGCTCGGCGAAGCCGGCCGCCTCATCGCAGGCACGGCGCTCGAAGCGCCGAAGCCAGTGTTCCCGCGCTACGTCGCGCCGGAAGCGTGAGGACCTCATGCTGATCGATACGCATTGCCATCTGGATTTCGCCGACTTCGAGGAGCAGCGGGACGAGATCGTCAAGCGCGCCCACGACGCGGGTGTCAAGCAGATGGTGACGATCTCGACGCGGGTGCGCAAGCTGGACGCGCTGCTGGCCATCACCGAGAAATATCCGTCTGTTTTCTGTTCCGTCGGCACGCATCCGAATAATGCGGGCGATGAGCTCGATATCCAGACGGAAGATCTCGTGCGTCTGGCCAATGCCCACGAGAAGATTGTCGCGATCGGCGAGGCCGGCCTTGACTATTTCTACGATACGCAAAAGCCGGAGGACCAGCAGACCGGGCTGCGGCGCCACATTGACGCTTCGCGCGAGACGCAGCTGCCGCTCGTAATCCATAGCCGCAGCGCCGACGGAGACATGGCTGCGATCCTGACAGAGGAAATGGGGAAGGGGGCGTTTCCCTTTATCCTCCATTGCTTCTCGTCTGGCGCTGAACTCGCAAGGATCGGCGTCGACCTGGGCGGCTACGTGTCCTTCTCCGGTATCCTGACCTTCCCGAAGTCGGAGGAACTTCGTGATATCGCCAAAACGGTGCCGCAGGATCGGCTTCTTGTCGAGACCGACGCGCCCTACCTTGCGCCAAAGCGCTGGCGCGGCAAGCGCAACGAACCGTCCTATGTCGTGAACACGGCCGAGGTTCTGGCCGAGACGCTCGGCCTCAGCCATGCCGAGATGGCGCGGATCACCACCGAAAACGCATTCCGCATTTTCTCAAAGATGCCGAGGATCTGACAGCGTGGGCTACAGGCGGCGTTTCACCATTCTCGGCTGTTCGTCGTCGCCCGGCGTTCCACGCATCACTGGCGATTGGGGTGCCTGCGACCCGACCAATCCGAAGAATCGCCGCACCCGCGCGGCGTTCATGGTCCAGCAATATGATGACAACGGCGGCGTCACGACCGTTGTCATCGATACCGGGCCGGATTTTCGCGAGCAGATGATCGCGGCCCGCGTCACTCACATCGACGCCGTCCTCTATACTCATGCCCATGCCGACCACATCCATGGCCTCGACGATCTGCGTGGCTATTTCTATGGCGCGCAGCAGCGGGTTCCGATTCACGCCACGCGTGAGACGATGGACCGCATTCGACAAGGGTTCGGCTACTGCCTTGAAACGCCGCCCGGCAGCAACTATCCGCCGATCGTCGAAGCAAAGGTCATCGGAAGCCTCGACGTCCCGGTGCGGATCAGCGGCGGGGGCGGAACGATCTCGATCCGACCGCACCTGCAGCAGCATGGCGACATATACTCGCTTGGCATTCGCGTTGGCGACGTCGCTTATTGCAGTGATATCAGTGGCTTTCCGCCTGAAACTGTCGAAAAACTTCAAGAGCTCGACGTCCTCATCATCGATGCCTTGCAATATCGCTATCATCCGAGCCATCTGTCGCTCGAGCAATCGCTCGACTGGATTAAGCGCCTGAAGCCGAAACGGGCGATCCTGACCCATATGCATACGCCGCTCGACTATGACACGGTCATGGCCGAAACGCCCGATCATGTGGTTCCGGCTTATGATCAGATGAGCTTCGATATCGAACTGGTCGAACTGGAAAGCGGCTGACGACCTGCATGATGTCGCGCGGCGTAATGATCGCAGTTTGCCTGTTGTTGAGGTGTCGCGGTTTTTATTGTTTCGCTGGCGCTGAAAGCGCGAAGTGATTTAATCGGCACATCAGCATCCAGCGATAAGCGCCGAAAGAAAAAGCGATTTGGCGATGTTGGCGTACGGCTGATAGTTATGAGCCTCTTCGCAGATCTAGATACGCAATGGTTCCATAATCTATCTTATCCGATCTAATGATGTAGCCGCAAAGTTAAAGTGTCCTGTTTCTGCAAAGTAGAAATGTCACTCTCTCCCCGGTTTTGATGACGGCGGAGATTGCAGATGGGATTGATTGCGATGAGCGAGCGTGATCTGCAGCGGATCGAGATT
>NZ_JACUZZ010000040.1:0-43574 GCF_014851595.1 Rhizobium sp. RHZ01 | reverse complement strand
TACAACTTCTCCCTCCTGCTGCGATGGTTCAGGCAACTTTTGTGTCTGTTCGCCGCACTCCTCCTCACGTTCCAGAGCCGACCGATGCCGCAACAACCTGCCTGAAAGCGAGTTCTTCACGATCGACTAACTAGTACGGTGACTGCGCATTTGCGTTGAGCGATGAAGCGACTGCTATCCTTCATCCTACAGAAATCGTGAAGTACCCACGTGCATTGTCCTCGTTGAATCCTTCACAAGGATCCCTGTTCATCCCGCGCGGGCATCGGCCTAATACGTCGGCCCGGAGGCCTTCACGATTTCTAACGCTCCTCGACGTGTTCGTGGTGGAGTATGGCATCAGCATGGTCGCTTATCACAACCGGGCACCATAATCAGGTAGCGATATTCGCGGCGTGGCGAGTTGCCGCGTCGATCCGGTCCTGTGAGATGCGTCCAAGTCTCGCCAGATGGGCTACGGTCGAAATCTGCAGCTTCAGAAGTGAGCCGCATCCATGGCGCGCCTCTATATCCTTGTATTCGCAAAGGCGCTGTTCAAGCTCCGCCACAAGCGCAGTATCGGTTGGTAAAAGATCATTATCGCGTTCTTCATGCATAAGAGCAGCTACCACCAAGTCTCCGACACCAATCGCGTACTCGAAGTTTCTGACCGTTTGATTACTGCCGGCGCATCGATGCTCTCCCACCATTGATGTTCGTCCGGTCCGCGAAGCAATGCAATGCATGGTCGCCGTTCGTTGATCGTATCCGGTGCTTGTCGTACTGAAGGATTTTCCGGACTCTTTTGCGCGAAGCAGTTCGGGCATGTTCTCTCCAGCGAAAGGAGAATGCCCATGAATGTTCAGGAACTGCTTCACAAGGGCCGCTTACCAGGCGAGGGTTCGATATGGCAACAGGTACCGTCAAGAGGTTCAACACTGAGAAGGGTTATGGCTTTATCGGACCCGACGATGGTTCAGCGGATGTTTACGTACACATCTCTAGCGTCCAACGATCCGGTCTGCGAGGGCTGAGCGACGGGCAAACAATAGCTTATGAGTTACTCGCGACCGACGCTACGGAAAGGCCGTCGCCGAAGACCTTCGATTCGTTTGATCCGTCGTCGTACACTGCCGCACTCCCATACCACCACGTTGACTTCAGAAGGTGCTAAAGGACATGATGGAGCATTTCTGAAAACGTGCTATTGATTTTTGTTAAGTGTGAAATGCAGTCATGATTTTGGGAGGAGTCATGGTAGATATATTCTCGAAACGGGACGGTCCACGCCCCGAAGACGTTCAAATCAGGCAGGTCATCGAACAAAACAGAGGCCTGATCACCAAGCTCGCTGACCATCTCAGCAACGGACGATACTCGAATTCCAAGAAGCCGCGAGCGACCCCTCAAGCCGAGGGTCTCATAATCCACATCGGTGGAAGCCCGGCTGCGGCGCCCGAACCAGAAGCCCGCATCAGAGTAACGCCCAACGACCGGATAATCGCCGTCGACTTGCATTCGGGACGGCAACTCCTGCACTTCGGGGACATTCGGGCGACCGGGAACGCGACTGCGTTCAAGCTGGCCACCGCCGACAACAGCTACGTGGCTCCGCTTGACGACGATATCGTAGGAGTGCTTGCCGATATGGACGGAGTTACTCTCGGCGCCGCCTACGGCGCTGCCGATCTCGCCGCCGACATCGGCCGTCGCCTCGATATCGCTCCTGAAGCGTGACACGTCCGCGCCCGCCTACGTTTTATCCAACGCATCGTATCGTTACTGGGACGCGAGACCTAGATGACTCAAAACACGAATGGCGTAACTGATTTTTCTATTCCCCGCTCACCGGATGCGGGATCGAGCGCAGTCGCATTGCGCTCGGACTACGATGAGACAACTGTGACCCGAGCCTGGGAGTGCGTGCTTGAGGGAAGCCGACACTCCTCGGTTTCAACGCTCCCAATACGTTCGACGATCCACGACTCCTGGCATCGCTGCGCCGATGGCGGAATCAACGCGCAACAAGACCATGCGCCAATCGAAACTGATCGCGAGGTCGTTGAGGCGCGGTCGCGTGGCAGTTGGGAATTGCTCGAAGCCGCCGCCCGTCCTTTTGCAACGATTGGTCGGATGCTCGATGGCACGGGGGCAATGCTCGTGTTGGCTGACAAGGACGGCGTCCTGATAGATGTCATCGGTGACAAAAGAACTGTTTTCGACGGAAAGGACATACATCTCGGTATCGGCGGCAAGTGGACCGAGGATGTGGTTGGGACAAACGGGATCGGGACTGCCCTCTGGACTGGCGAACCTGTTTTTGTTCACGCCGCCGAGCATTTCTGTGCCGGGATCAAAAGGTGGACTTGCGCAGGATCTCCAATACGGGATCCATTCGACGGCAAGGTGATAGGGGTGGTGGACCTGTCCGGACATCCCGATATCTTTCGGCCCCACAATATCGCGCTGGTCACGGCCGCAGCTCGGGAAATTGAGCGAGCAATTGCAGATTCCCAGACAGCGGAGCGAATGATGTTGTTGGAGGCGTTCCTTGCGTCTGCAAACAACTACCGTGCCAGTGACGGCTTGCTGATCGTCGATCGTCAGGGCAGGGCGATCTTCCATAACAATGTGACCCTTCCGGAGGGGCGCCGCCTCGGAAATGGGTTGCGACCGAGCAGCATGAGCTGTTGGTCGCCGGAGCTTACGGGCTCCGGCTTCCTTGATACTCTCGCGACAAGTCTTCCGGAAACGATGCGGGACTGCAATGTCTGCCCCCTAGAGCTCGATGGCGATATCCGCGGTGCCGCATTGGTATTTCAGAAGAATTCGAGGGGGCGGACCGTATCGATCAGTCGTCGTCCATCTGAACGAGCACGCGATGAGAGCTCCATTATCGTTGGCCAAAGCGAGGCAATTCGGGCCGCGGTAGACATTGCCTGTCGTGCTGCGGAAACGGACGATGTCACGTCACTGCTAATCGAAGGCGAGACCGGTGTCGGAAAGGAGCTGTTCGCCCGCCTGATCCACGCTGGCAGCGGGAAGCAGACAGACTCTCCGTTCATAGCCCTGAACTGCGGAGCAGTGACGAAGGAGCTTTTCGGTAGCGAGCTATTCGGTCATGTCCCCGGAGCGTTCACAGGAGCTTCGCGCGACGGGAAGGCGGGTGTGTTCGAGCTCGCGAGCGGCGGCGTTCTAAGCCTCGACGAAATCGGCGAGATGCCGCTGGACATACAACCGTTCCTACTTCGCGTGCTTGAGGAGCGCGTCGTCCACCGTCTCGGCGAGAGCCGCGCGCGGCCCGTCTCCGTCAGGCTCGTGGCCTCGACCAATCGCGATCTAAAGGAAGAAGTCTCGGCCGGACGCTTCCGTCGGGACCTGTTCTACAGAGTGAGTGCGGTGACAATCCACGTGCCGCCGTTACGCGAACGTGGCGATGATTCCCTCCTGCTTCTCGAACATTTCAATCGGAAGCTGGCGGAGCGAAGGGACATCTGTCCTCTTGAGTTTACCAATGAGGCTCTGGATGCGCTGCAGGCCTATCGTTGGCCGGGCAATGTCCGCGAGTTGCGCAACCTCGTCGAACACCTGCACCTTCTAGCAAGGGATCGAGTGATTGGCCTCGGCCATCTCCCAGCCGAAATCGCGGAGGTGCCAGCTTTGATCGGTTCCGTGGCAGGAGAAGACTCGGTCCTGAGCTTCGCGGAGGCTGAGCGCCAGGCGGTTCTCAAGGCACTGGCGGCGGAGCAGGGGAACCTTAGCAAAGTGGCCACCCGGCTCGGGATTTCGCGGCCAACGCTTTACCGAAAGTTGGAGCAGTTCGGAATCAAGCGCAGCTATGCCTGACGTATGAGACATTCAGACTGCTCACGTCCTCAGGCCATTCTGGAGAATCTGGACGCGAGATTCCTCGCGCCCAGACACATTGACGAAACGATCAAATGAGATCGAAGCGGTCAGCGTTCATAACCTTCGTCCAGGCGGCGACGAAATCCTTCACAAACTTCGCCTTGCCATCGGACTGGCCGTAAACTTCCGCTATGGCACGAAGTTGCGAGTGTGAGCCAAATATGAGGTCTACGCGAGTACCAGTCCACTTGACCGCGCCGGTTTTGCGGTCTGTGCCTTGGTAGATGCCCTTCTTGCCCGGCACTGGAGCCCATACGATGGCCATGTTTAGAAGATTGACGAAGAAGTCGTTCGTCAGTGCTCCTGCCCTCTCCGTGAACACCCCATGCTCGGGATTGCCGACCTTCAGCACGCGAAGACCGCCGATCAGTACTGTCATCTCGGGTGCGGTAAGCGTCAGAAGTTGAGCTCGGTCCACGAGCGCTTCTTCGGGCTGCATGAATTGACGCTTGTTGTCGTTGACGTAGTTTCGGAACGCATCGGCCCGCGGCTCCAGCGGCGCGAAGGAATGTGCGTCTGTCTGTTCCTGAGAGGCATCCGTGCGACCCGGTGTGAACGGGACGAGGACGCTTTGACCGCCAGCCGTCGCAGCCTTCTCAATTCCGACGCCACCTGCGAGGACAATGAGGTCGGCAAGCGAAATTCTCTTTGCCGATCGAGTGGCATTGAACTCGTCCTTGATTGCCTCAAGTGCGCCGAGAACCTTGGAGAGTTGCTCGGGTTGATTGACCTGCCAGTATTTTTGTGGCGCGAGACGGATGCGCGCTCCATTGGCGCCGCCCCGCTTGTCCGAACCGCGGAACGTCGACGCAGATGCCCAAGCAGTGCCAACCAGTTCTTCGACAGACAGTGAAGTCGTAGCGATCTTGTCCTTCAGAGCCATGATGTCGGCGTCGTTGACAAGTTCGTGGTCGACAGCCGGGACAACATCCTGCCAGATCAAGTCCTCGGCGGGCACTTCTGGTCCGAGATAGCGCGCCTTTGGTCCCATGTCGCGATGGGTCAGCTTGAACCAGGCGCGAGCAAATGCGTCGGCGAATTCGTTCGGATTTTCGAGGAAGCGTCGAGAAATCTTTTCATAAATCGGGTCAAACCGCAGTGCCAAGTCGCTGGTGAGCATGCTTGGCAGTTGCCTCTTAGCCGAGTCGAACGCGTCCGGTATGGAGGCGTCGGTGGTCTTTGCCACCCACTGTTTCGCGCCGCCCGGGCTGGTGCTCAGCTCCCATTCGAACCCGAATAGGTTTTCGAAGAAGTAGTTGCTCCACTTGGTCGGTGTCTGGGTCCACGTGACCTCGAGACCGCTTCCGATGGCGTCCTTGCCCATCCCGGTCTTGAACTTGCTTGACCAGCCCAAGCCCTGTGCCTCAAGCTCATTCCCTTCGGGATCAACGCCCACGAACGACGGATCACCCGCTCCATGGGTCTTGCCGAACGTGTGGCCACCAGCGATCAGTGCCACCGTTTCCTCGTCATTCATCGCCATCCGAGCGAATGTCTCGCGAATGTCTCGCGCCGAAGCGAGCGGATCCGGATTGCCGTTTGGACCTTCTGGATTGACGTAAATGAGACCCATCTGGACCGCGCCGAGCGGTTCATCAAGCTCGCGTTCCCCACTATAACGCTCGTCGCCAAGCCAGGTGCCCTCAGGACCCCAGTACAGTTCCTCCGGCTCCCATACGTCAGCTCTGCCGCCTGCGAAGCCAAAGGTTTTGAAGCCCATGGATTCGAGTGCAACGTTGCCTGTCAGGATCAGGAGATCGGCCCAGGAGATCTGGTTGCCGTATTTCTGCTTGATCGGCCAGAGCAGACGCCGAGCCTTGTCGAGATTGACGTTGTCTGGCCAACTGTTGAGCGGGGCGAACCGCTGCTGCCCCATGCCCGCACCGCCGCGGCCATCCGCAACACGATAGGTGCCTGCGCTGTGCCACGCCATACGAATGAACAGGCCGCCATAGTGGCCGAAATCTGCGGGCCACCAGTCCTTCGAATCCGTCATCAGCGCGGACAGGTCTTTTTTCAGCGCGGCGAGATCGAGCTTCTTGAATTCCTCGGAGTAGTTGAACTCGCCCCCCATGGGGTCCGAGAGACCTGAATGATGGTGGAGAACTTGAACGTCCAACTGGTTCGGCCACCAATCGCGATTGGATCGAGCCCGGGGCGTGTTGCCGTGCGCGAGCGGACATTTACCTGCAGTCTCGGGTTTGTGGTCCATTTCTCTTCCCTTGTCGTTTGAGATGGCTACTGTTCAGCACTCGTAGCGGGAGGTGAAAAAAATGGCGCACGGGCTGACCTTCCTGCTGAAGTGCCAGCGGTCGCCCGAACGCCGTCAAACTTGAGTTGCTCTATGCCCGTCCCAGTCTTTCCGCACCGCCACCTAACGCAGGACCAGCGGTGGGATCGATCTCGTCCTCCTCGAGGTCGCCGATAAGAGTCTCGGTCGTGAGAATGAGCTTGGCGACAGACGCCGCGTTCCGAAGTGCCGTGTACGTGACGCGTACCGGATCGATGATGCCCGCCTCGATCATGTTCTGGTAGTCGCCTGTGGATGCATTGTAGCCGTGACCGCTGTTCACGCGTGTTACCTCTTCGACAACCGCTGCCGGATCAGCCCCCGCGTTGATCGCGATACGGGAGAGGGGCCGAGTGAGGACGGATTTGACGAGACGCACGCCTTCCGAGACATCACCCTTTGTTTTTTCCAACAGGTCGTCCAGAACGGGGGCTGCTTGCGCCAGCGCCGATCCGCCGCCGGCGACCACACCTTCCTCCACAGCAGCGCGGACGGCGTGCAGCGAATCCTCGATAAGCTGTATCGTACGCTTTTGCTCCACGGGAGTGACACCGCCGGCGTAGATGACTGCGGTGCCGCCGGAGAGTTTGGCAAGTCGTTCGCGCAGCTTGTCTTGCTCAATGTTCGGTGGCGCCACATCATACTGGCGCTGGACCTGCGCTTTGCGGGCTTCGATTGCGGCCGGATTGCCTCCGCCTCGAACGACGGTAGTGTGGGTCGAACTGGTCCTGACGCGTTCTGCAGAACCAAGATCGCCGATGGTCACGTTCTCAAGCTTGCCGCCAAGATCACGTGCAATCACGCGACCGCCCGTCAGGATTGCCAGATCCTCCAGAAGAGCTTTACGCCAATGCCCGTATTCGGGCGCGTGAACTACCAGATACTTCCCTGGCTTCTCCTGGCCCAACAATGCGACGACGGCCTCTGGAGACATATCTTCGCCAAGGATCAGAAGGGGTCGCCCAGCCTCGTTGGCGATGCGACGCGCGGCATCGAGTGATGAAGGATCCTTGATCTTGAGATCCGTCATCAAAATGAGAGGGCGCTCAAGGACAGCCTCCATTTTCTCCTGATCCGTAACCATGTGATGGGAGAGATATCCGCGATCGAACGACATCCCTTCGACAACATCCAGCGTTGTTTCAGTCGTAACGCTGAAATCCGTAGTGATGACGCCCTCGGTTCCAACACGCTCGTACGCCTCGGCCACGAGTGCGCCGAGTTTCGGATCGGTAGCGGCGATGTTTGCCACCGCCGAAAGGACGCCGTTTGCCTTGGCGGGCTTGGCCTTGTCCTTTAGGGCCACCACGATCCTCTCGACGGCAAGATCAATGCCCTTGCAGAGATCGACGGACTTGGCACCGCGCTCGTTTGCTGCGATGCCCTCCTGGACCAGGGCGTTGGCCAGCACGATCGCTGTCGTAGTGCCGTCCCCAGCGATCTCGTTCGTTTGCATGGAGACTTCGCGAACCACCTGCGCGCCCATGTTTTCGAACCGATCGGAGAGTTCAATCTCCGACGCGATGCTGACACCGTCGCGCGTGACCATTGGCGTGCCGATCGGTCGGTCGATCATAGCGTTCATGCCGCGTGGGCCAAGTGTGGGCTCCACTGCGGCGGCGAGCCGATTGACACCGCGGGCCAGTGCGCGCCGCGCCGCTGAGTTGTGTAGCATCATCTTAGACATAGTTCCTCCTCTACCGCCGCGGCGGTTCCTCACTTCGGTGACTTCAGTCTTCTTGACTTTAGTTGCTGGTCGTATGCGGCTGCCCGCATCGAGCGGGCACGCGCCCGACGATGAAGTCGACCAGCGTCGGTTCACCGTCAATAACTTCCATTTCCTTGTAGCGGGTTGTCTTCAACCCGCGACAGATAGCTCCGTTGAATTCCATATTGATGCGGACACTGCGCAGATTGGCCAGGTGAGAGGGGAGATCCTGCTCCTCGATTACTGCTCCGTCCCAGTTCGTGATTGCGAGATCATGGGGTGAAAGCGCAGGCCAGCGCGCCAGCAATGCCTCGCGGTAACGCAGGATTGGCCCTGCCAGGTCTCCGGCATTCGATGCCCGCGCGTCCAGGTTTGCCAAGGTTGCGTTGACGATAGCGCTGTCGGTCGCGTCGGTTCCACGAAGAAACAGGATCACAGCTTCCTGTCGACGCTGGAAAGCCTTCCGGCGGAACTTCTCGCGCAGCGGCTCGAGATCAGTATTCTCCGCAAGGGAGCCGAATATCTCCGCAAAGCTCTTGCCGGAGGCTACACCCTGGTTCACCTCGTCGGCGAACATATGGTCGTGCAGGGCTATCCTGAAGTGCGGCGACCAGGACAGTGCTTCGAGCGCCAGCCGTATGTCCTCCAGCATCAGGAAAGCGAAGTTCGGAGAGCACCAGTATGTCGGCAATCTGAAATCGACTTCGACATCACCGTTGTATGCGATCTCGGCCCGTTCGATGAAACCCATTTCGGTGACGGGTTCGTCCAGCTCCGGGTCGTTAACCTGTGCCAGGTGTCGCCAGAGTTCCCCCTGGCGACTTTCTCTCATTTGGGAGGCTGTCATCGTACTACTCCGCGGCAACGCTGAACGGAGTCGCTGCCAGTGCCTTCTTCTTGGCGGCGATGTCGATATTGTAGAGACGTGCTGCGTTCAGGCCGAGGATCTTTTCCTTGATCTCCGGTGTGAGGTCGACGCCACGCTCCTGCTTGATGTCTTCCGGTAGTTCGAATGCCCAGAACTTCTCAACGAGCCAGCGTGGCGTCCAGATGGCGTAGTCAGAACCAAAGAGGATCTTCTCCGGGCCGACCCAGTACAGCAGCTCCGAAATAACCTCGGCAAAATACCGAGGGCGGGAGTGGATGAAGGGCAGGGCGACGGCGAGGCCACCGTAGACGTTCGTTTCCTGCACTGCGATCCAGCAGAAGTCGTCGAGGCGTGGCAGACCGCAGTGTTCGACGATCCAGTTCAGCCCCTGGAAGTCGGTTGCCGCGTAGTCGACGTCGTGTACGTCGAAGGAGTCCTTGTTCAGCGGGATAATGGTCGGCCCCTTGTGAACGTGGATGTTCTTGATACCCAGCTTCTCGCAGAGTTCGAAACAGCGATACGCGTCGGGATCGTTGAGTCTCCAGCCCTTGGAGGCACCGTTCCATTCAGCCGTGTACATCTTCACGCCTTGAATGTTGTAGGTTTCCTTCATGAAGTGGATATATTCGAGTGCCTTCTCACCGTCGCGGGGGTCGAAGGATCCGTTCACGATGAAGCGTTCGGGATAGCGCTTGGCGACTTCGATGTTGCGCTCGATCGTGTTGAAGCCGTTCTTGTAGAAGTCCTTCAAGTACGTGGACTGGATGATTGCGACATCGTCCGGCCCGTCGATGAAAAGGTCACTATAGAAATTGTCGGCGCTGTACTTCTCGAACTTGCTCTTCTCCCAAAGCAGTTCCTTGGGGCTGAGTGCCGTGTGATATCCATAGAAACATTCGATAAACTGCTTGCCATGGATGTTTCTCTGATTTTCCGGGCTACCGTCCCAAAAGTGGGTGTGGCCATCGACGACGAATATCTCTTTGCCTTCGGGTGTGACGAACATTTTGCTCTCCTCCAAAAAATCTTTGTGCTCAAGGTGGCGCGCCTAGATTGGCGCGCTACCCCGAAATCTGTCCGGCCTCAGATGTAGTCGAAGACCTCATCCATGTTGCCGAACAGGATCACCTCGTTGTCATCGATGCGAACCATGCGGCCGTAGTGGGTGGAGGTATTCACCTCGAAGATCTCGGCCGTCATCTCGCGCCCGAGGTATTCGCTGATCTCGTCCATTTTGAAGATCAGCTTCCCGTTGCCGTCGATCCGGATCATCGCGGGCTGATAGGTAACGATCACCCCTGGCTTCTTGCTCATGAACTCGGCGATAGCTCGCGCCTCGACTGAGTCATTCATGGTGACACCACACTGGTGGGAGATCGTCTGCTCGAAGGTGATATCCTTCATCGACTTGAAGATGTTGTCGTGCGACGTATCGCGTGCAACGCTTGACATATGTGAGCCTCCTTGGCCTAGCGCTTGAGATCGAGTTCGCTGAGAATGGTACCGATGCGTTCCTGTGACTTGGCCTGGACGTCGGCGAACGATATCGGCTTGGAGTGGGGCATCGACCAGATTGGCTGCAGCCCCGTCGCCGCCTTGTCAGCGAGCGCTGCGTGCTTCGAAATCCAGGACTGGAAGACCTTCCTGTTGGCGTCGCCATGGATGTTGTCGTTGGCGAGCAGGTAGACAAGGTCGATGGTGTTCGCGAGATTTCGCTCGTAGTCGGCCTCGGCGGCCGAAACGACTGGCGGCGTGATGAAGTCGTGGTTGGCTGCCGCGGCCTGCATCAGGAAACCGGACCGGAAGAGTTCGCCGACCAGAGGCTCGAACACGAGGTTGATCGCGAAATACTGCTCGAGATAGTCCTCCGTGCCCATGATGGTCTCTACCGCCTGGCGGGTCGGCTGCCAGATCGGGTCTTCAAGCCAGGTCTTCTTGCCGAACTCGTCATCCCAGCCCTGAATGTCCATGCCAATTTCGGCAAGGTAGAGCGTTATGTCCTGGGCTAGGCGGAGTTTGTACGACGAGTTGGTCAGCGTCGCATTGTTGATCATCTGGGTGTAGCCGTACCGCTGGGCCTGCATCAGGGACGTGCCCAGGCCGAATTCCACATGCTTCCAGGCGCCAAGATGAGCCTGCAGGATCTTGATCCAGGCCTTGTCGAAAGTCGCTGGCGCGCCAGCCCGCCGAGCGTTCGTGATGACGCTCTGCACCATCGTCTCGATCTTCGACTGGCGCTGGTAATGCGTCCTCTCCCATTCCTGGTCAGGTGCGCGGAACGCGTGCCAGTTGGAGCTCTTGATGACGGTGTTGTCCTTGACGTAGGCGCCTTTGCCGTTCGCGAAGGAAATGATCCAGTTCTGGATCAGGTATCGCTCCGGATCCGGCTGGACGTCGACGGTGACATCCTCATAATGGGTCGCGCGTTGACCCTTGGGTTCGAAGTAGCGGTATCTGCGGCTGTCGGAATCCGCGAATATTGCGGCTCCTGCTGCTCCTGATCCGACTGAACTCGAAATTGCAGGCATAGTTTTCACTCCCTTGTTTCGATGGATGGTGCTGTCCGGTCTTCGTCCAGCCCTAGTGTCCTGGAGCTCCTCCGGACGAAGTCGTGAATTTGTCGAAGAAGATGCGTTCGCTCTCGAAGCCGTTCATGAACAGAACCGGCTGCAGCGCATCGATCATCGGTGGAGGGCCGCACGCATAGACGTCACCCTCGCCGTCGATGCCTAGCTCCTTCAGCCTGGAGTCGACCGCCTCGTGGACGAACCCGCGCTCTCCAGACCAGTCGCTGTCTTCACCCGCATGCGATAGCACTGGGATGAATGTCACCTCCGGTTGGCGGGCAACGAGTTCGGCGATGCGATCGAGGTGGAAGAGATCATCGGCCGTTCTAGCCCCATAGAAGAAGTAGACAGGGCGCGACTCGCCGCTCAGCAAGTGGTCGTTGAGGATCGACCAAACCGGAGACATACCTGAACCCGCGCCGACCAGGACTAGGGGGCCTCCTCGGCCTTCTCGTCGGAAGCAGGTGCCGTAAGGTCCGACAACGGTGACTTCGGCACCGACCCGAATTCCTCCAGAGTCGAGTTCACCGGAGAATTTTCCCTCAGGATATTTTTTGATGATGAAAGAGAGTTTTTGGGTTTCGCTCGGCGAATTTGCCATGGAGAACGAGCGTGTAATCGTCTCCCCTTTTTCCGTGGTGACCGTGATGTCGACATATTGCCCCGCCCAGAACTTCATCGGGGATCCGAGTTCGATCTCAATGCCTCTGATATCGTGGGTGAGCTTCTCGAAGCCCGTGATCCGCCCGCTGTAGGACTTCACGGCGATTGATTTCGACAATACTTCCTCGTCGTAGTTGAGAAGCTCCACTTCCATGTCGGAATAGGCGATGGACCGACATAGCAATATGTGGCCTGTATCCTTCTCCATGTCATTGAGGGCGAAGGTTGAATACTTGAGCATGTCGACTTCGCCGTCGAGCAAGACACATTTGCAGGCAGAACATTGTCCTTCCTTGCACCCGTGAGGCAGGGCGATTCCCTGGCGGAACGCGGCATTGAGAACTGTTTCGCCGTCCTCCACCTCGAATTCGACGCCGACAGGCTCCAGCCTCACCTTATGCGCCATGGCATGCACTTTCTGAGCGTCAGCCATTTCGATAGTCCTCCAAACTTCTGCCGGTTCCCCGAAGGCAGCGACGTCTTCCCGAAATGGGGAGGCCGGATGCCCGGCCTCCCGCGACTAAAGCCTAGTGGCAGGGGTTGATGGTGAAGCCCGCGCGGTAGTCCGCCAGGTGTGCTTCGCGATCTGCGGAGGACATTTCGCGCAACAGTGTCAGTGGCGACTGCAGCGTGTGGCCGCGGATGTCGTCGAGTGTCCACATGTCCTTTGCGTCAAAGCGCAGATGCGGCTGCGGGACGAGCGTCTTGCCGTCGGAGCGAACGAAGTTCAGGTCCTTGACGGCGTCGGCCAGATCCCAGCCGTGGTAGAGCGTCTCCCACTCGCGCTTCCCGCTGAAGCGGCCCATGGCAGGCGTCGGGCGCCCCTGGTATTCGTCAGCGAATGCCTCGACTGCGGTCCAACGGTCGAGCTCGTGGGCGAAGGTGTGAAGCTTGCCGTCGATCTCGTCCACCACAATGTCCTCGCGGATCAAGCAGGGGACGAGGCAGCTCCAGCAGCGATGCGGGTAGACATAGCCGACATCCTCGTTGAAGGTGATGATCGTCTCGCCCGGTCGGCTGAGTTTGTCGTACCACTTCCAGAACTCGCCGAACTGTGCGTACCAGCCCGGGTACTTATTCTCGAACCAGTCGAAGTCAGCTTCTCGCTGAGCCTCGATGCGCCAGAAGTTTACTGGCCAGCCGACGGCAAAGAACTGGGCGACCTTGTGGACGTAGTGCTTCTTGGTGATGCGGTTCCAGGCTTCGTGCACGTCGTCGTGATGGACCTTGATGCCGTATTTTTCGAGCGGCAGCATGTAGGTGCGGTAGTAGTCCTCGAAGATCCAGCGGTGCCACATCTCCGCGTAAGATTCCTTGTTCTTGTCGCGGTTGGTGGTGCCGTACTCGATGAACGTTCCGATCGCAGCGTCGACGATCGCGTGGTTCTGCCAGAACGCATAGCGCAGGTCCCGCTCAAGCAGGAGGTGGTTCTCCGGCTCCTTGAGCGCTGCCATCAGAAGCGAATGGCCGTTGCCAATATGTCGACTTTCGTCGGACTGGACGGACAGGAAGACGGTTGGCAGGGCATAGTCGCCGTTGCGCGCGGCTTCCGAGGGCATTGCAACGAAGAGCGTGTTCGTGAAAGCCGTTTCGGCCACTACCGTCAGATAGAGGCAGGCTGAAGTCATCACGTCACCAGTGATGAAGCCTTCGCCGAATTGGCGGCCGATCGTCGTGGCGTAGCACTTGCCGAAGGCTTCCTCGGTGATGTCGAAGCCCGCAGGATCGATGTAGTTCTCCATGTACCATTTCTTCAGGTTCATCTGAATGGTCGAATGGCGGAACTCGTCGACCATCTGCATCGTGAACCCAGTACGGAGATCTTCTCCGGGCGCGATACGAGCGACCATGGCCATTGAACGTGCGGCGGAAATTTCCGGGAAGGGAATGATCGCGAGGAAGAGCTTCATCCACTCGACCCAGCGTGGCTCGACGTTGCGGAACATGTCGCCGCGAAGTGCTGCGTCGAGCGCCCCGTATACGCGGTTGTCCTTTTCTTCTTGCATCGGGAAGTAGGACCGGAGAACCTGCTTCATCGGATCACGCGGAGCCTTGGTGATCTTGTAGTCGGTCGGGAAGGTCATCGCTTCCTGAACGTAGGTCGGATTCCAACCGAGGTCGGAAATCCTTTTCGTTGCCTCGCCGACAGAAATGCCTCGTTGCGAGGTAATCTTATTGAGCGTCAAAGACGACATCGTCCTCTGCCTCCACTTTGTTTGCGCCGAGCTCTTAGGCCCGGCAGGAAACGGCGCGAGCTGCGCCGAGAGCGAGAGTTGGAACGGCACGACAAAGGGATGCGCGTCCGCGCTCCAAGAGTCGGCAGTTCAGTCGGTTGAGGCAAAGGTCTTATGGGAACATCCGGCCTCCTCGACCGGAACACGATGCTGTTCCCCACTTCCTTCGTTCTTTTGTGATCGCTTTGAGCGGTTATGGGAAATGAAGCTGCAAGGTCCGTGCCAAACTCAAAAAGCCCGCCTTCTAAGGGGTTCCCAGGCTTGGTCGCTCAACGGAGTGTAAAGGAATATTACAGGTGTAATTGACAAATGTAACTTTATTTAACGTCGTAGGAAAATCATGTAACATATTATTTTATATAAATAAAATGGTCGACTTCATCGCGGTGTTGATCTATGGTCGTCGCGTTGTGACAGTCGAGGCATCAATGGCCGACGAGAGCGAAAATCACGGATCACTGCCCACGGCGGCGAATGATGTCGCAGACGATCTGGTCGCGCTAATGTCGCGCGATCTGGTGTTTGTTATGCGCTTTCTAGGTGAGAGCCAGAACCTGCTGCAGGGTCATTTCCAACGGTTCATCTTGGGAGAACTTTCACTTGCTGAGATCACCCCCGAGACGCATCCCATGATCCACGCATTCGCGGAAAGGCATGCCATTCTACTTCGCGATTTCGTGTTTTCCGGCGTCTCGCTTTCAAAGCAATTGCGTGTCGAGGAAGTTGAGCGTCTGACAAATGACCCCATGATCCGCGTCGACGTATGGGACCAGCTCCGCAGTCATATCGACATGGCCAAGCAGCAGTTCAGAAAGCAGCTGCCTGACTTTCCCGCTGCTCTCGAAGCCTGGAAAGCACCAGGAGGTACAGCACAATGAGGGCCTTTCAAGACCAGTCCAATCAGGAACCGCTACGGCGCAGACTAGAAATGGTCGGGCGTATTTCGTCCCTCACGGCAACGGCACACAAGCTGATCCAACAGGAGTCGGGGGTTGAGATGGAGATCATGCGGCTTGAGCTTGCTTTGGCAGATGACCCCGCCGACGAGACGCTCGTTTCGGCTTTGAGAGAATCCGAGGAGCAAGCATCTGCAATCAGGTCCGAGCAGATCGAAACCAACGCAGCCATTGAAGCGGCGGAAGCGGCAGTGAAGGACATCGACCTTCTGATCGCGAAAGCCAAGGGAGGATGATAAATGAACCAGCAGTCCAACCCCCCATTGACCCTGTTCGATCTGCTTGCTCGAAACTGGAAGCAACACTCTGCGGTTCGACGCGTCTGTTTCAACGATGACAACAGTCTGCTGGCGGCCGTTTGCGATGACGGAACTGTCGTCTTTGCGAGGATGGCTGACAACGAGCCGCCCGAAGCGCGTATTTCGACGGACGATGGCAGAGCGGCCATCATGCCCCGGCAGGGTAAGCCAGCCCCATTGATCAGAACGCGAATAAACGGAGCAAATTCCGTTTACGCCTTCACTGGCGGCGGCTTCCTTGTCGCAGGAGAAGGCGGGGTCGCCCATGTTAGCCGATCGGGCGAGACCGTTGGGACTGTGCTGTCGTCTGGTGCAAGGCTTGCCACCTTCGACCTGTGTCGTGCCACGGGCGCACTGGCCTTCACATCCGACGGTAGGTTGATCATTCATCCTGAGGGGAACGTCGCCGAGAAGTTCGAGGCGGAACACCCGGGTGGAGGAAATCCAACGCGCGTTGCATTTTCGAGCGACGGTACGATGATTGCCGCTGCTTCCGGTGATTGCCTCGCGTTGTATCGCTGCCGGAACGGATTGGAGCCGTCCCTACAGGTTCCGCTGGGCGGGGAGCCATTGTCGTTGACGTGGGACGCTGAAGGAAGATGGCTCGCGCTAGGCGTGGAGGGCGCAGGGTTACTCTTGGTGGACGTCGAGGCCGGGCAGCACGTATTTCTTGGTGACTTCCCGGGCCGGGTTGCCGACGTGCGTTGGTGCGCGCTGGAACAATCTTTCGTTGCCTCCGGAGCATTTCGTGTCGCGGCATGGTCGATGAGGAGCCCACCGTTCCAAGACCACTCCCGGGGTGCTCTCACAACAGGTCGAACGGGAATGGCGTTAGTCGAAGCGGTGGCGGTTCAGCCGACAGGTCGCCTTGTCGCCGCCGGCTACGGCAATGGTCAGGTCGTAGTCTGCTCAGTGGGCGCCCCTGATGAGCTCGTCGTCCGTTCAGTCGGTGGCCCCGTGACGTCACTGCAGTGGACCAGTCATGGACAGCACCTTGGTCTGGGAGATGCGCTTGGCAACGTCGCCATCGTCAGCTTCCCAGCTCAGATGTTCAAGTGATCAAACAGAAAAGGGAGGACACCAATGCAGGACACACTTTCCGAGGAGCAAAAGGCAAAGGACGAATTCTTCGAAAGGATATCGCTCCTTTCGCAGGAGATGGTCAAAGCTTACGGCAAGGACTTTGCCATGGGAGCATTGGTTCTTGGCGCGCGCTGGATCGCCGAAGGAAAGGCTGGAGCGGCTGGCGAGGCTTCCCCCTCAATGCAATAACGCCCGTCAAACGGGACAGAGGTTAGCGAAAGTTGGGGTGCCTCAGTTCCGAATCAGACCTGCCTCGGCCCTTGGCTGGGCAGCTCTGATCTTCTCCTGCTGATAGAGGAGACAGACTGTCCGAAGCATCGACGCAAGACTGGTCGCCACGCCATGGCGTTCAACCGCCTCGTAATGCAGTTGCTCGATCAACCTTGCTCTCGGGACACCCTCGATTGTGGCCATGTCATCGAGCGTATCCCAGAAGGCAGCTTCGAGCCGGATGCTCGTGGAATGTCCCGCAATCCGAATTGAGCGGGTGACTTTGAGGAAGCGATCATGTTCGCGACGTGTGAGAATCCTGCACATCATTTCATTGTCCTCACGTTGCTTGCGTGCCTCGATCCCGTTCTCCGGCCAACGAATGGCCAGAGAACGCTCGATGAGGTTAATTGCCGACCGCGTTTAAGGAATGAGAACGGCCCGCCCATGGATCTTGCCGTTGTGCAGATCCTTGAGCGCCTTGTTCGCATCGGCGAGCTTATACTCGACCGTGGTGAGGTTCACGAGTCCGCGATCTGCCAGAGCCATGAGCTCCACCAGTTCGGCCCAGGTTCCGACGAGATTGCCAATGATGTTCTTTTCGGTGATGACCATATCGACGGTGGGCACGCGGATGTCCTCGCCGTAGCCGACGACGTAGTAACTACCCATCGGGCGGGTCATGGCCAAACCCTTGGTCGTGGTCCCTCTCTCACCGACAAAATCGATCACCGCTTCGGCACCCTGACCCTGCGTCAGCTGGAGTACAGCTTCGACCTCGTTTCCATCCGCTTTCACGAGCTCGTCGGCGCCTATCTTTCCGGCCAGCGCGAGGGAGTCGTCCGACTTGTCGACAACGATTACGTCGGCTGCGCACATCGCCTTGAGGCATTGAATGCCGATGTGACCGAGCCCGCCTGCGCCGATAACGACACATTTTTCTCCAGGAAGGAGATGGCGAGTGGCCTTCTTCACTGCTCGATATGCAGTCAAGCCCGCGTCAGAGTACGGGGCAACGTCCTTCGGTGCGAGTGTTTTCGGCAGCGGGACGATGTTGCGTTCCGATGTGCACAGGTACTGGGAGTAGCCGCCGTTGCAGTCCAAACCCGGGAATTTGCCCGGGCCGTGCATGTCGAATCCGCGTCGGCACGCAAGGCAGGTCCCTCCCGATATTTTGGGGTGAACGATCACCGGATCGCCCACCTTGATGCCTTCGACCTCCTTGCCGATCGCTTCCACCCAGCCTGCATTTTCATGCCCCATGATGAGGGGCAGCAGGTTGTCTCCATTGGGATCCATGTGCGGCCGCCAAACACCCTCGATAATGTGAAGGTCGGTTCGGCATACGCCAGCGCCTCCAATGCGCACGATCACATCGGTGGACTTCTTGATCTGCGGGTCGGGAACCTCTTGCAAGGACACCCACTGATCGCCTGTCAGATTGTCATCGTACTTGTTCAGAACCTGCGCCTTCATTTGATGTCTCCTCCGTCGGCGGTGTTGATGAACATTGCACCAGACATAGGAGCAAACGGCGTTCCAGATGAAAGAATGTCGTTTTTTCAGTTGGTTACCGATGTTCGGTTGGCGGCAGGTTGTTCGCAGGATGAACGCAGACGGCGTGTCATCTGTTCAGTTTCTGGTCACTTGAGGTCCAACGCAAATGCGTTGATGCATGAGGAGGAGCTATGCCACATCTTTCAGGAATGGATCGAGCAAGAAGTGCCTTGGAAAGGGGAGATCGGGTACCCGCGGGGTCGCTCCAGCTGATCGTCGCTGATAGCTGGCAGAGGTGCCGCGATGCCGGGCTAGATCCTCGCGCCGACCCTATTGCGAAGGTGCTTCCATTCTCCGATGTAAAGAGAAGACGGGAAGCAGCCGCCCCGCTGCGTCAGTTGGCACTCGCAGAGATGCGGCTACTACACTCTCAGATCGCCGGATCGAACTTCATCATCGCTCTCGCTGACAGGGACGGCATCGTGCTCGATACGATCAGCGACCACGAGTTTGCCCAGAGCGCTGCGGGCCGAGCGATCATTCCCGGCAGTGGTTGGCACGAAAACGAGCGGGGAACGAATGCGTTGGGCCTGGCAACCTTGACGTCAAAGCCGACTGCCGTTTACGGGCGGGAGCACTATTTCGCGTCCCACGGGCATCTCAGCTGTATGGCTGCGCCGATTTTCAATTGCCGTGGCGAGTTGCTCGGGCTTCTCGACGCATCGTGTGCGCATGATGCACGACAGGAGCACACGCACGCCCTTGTAAGGATGGCGGCCGCTCAGATCGAGAACGGTCTCGTCTTCCAGGAATCCGCGGACAGTTTCGTATTTGCGTTTCATCCTCGGGCGGAATACTTGGGTACATTGTCCGCAGGATTGATCTCGGTATCGCCCTCAGGAGATGTCACTTCTATCAACCGATCAGGACAGGCGCTTTTGGCGGGGCTCCCGGCGTTGCTCGGGACCCATTTCGACTCGCTTTTCGAAGCAGGCTTCCATGGGGCTTTGGACGGGCTGTTGAGTGGAGGGGTTATCCGAATTCGTGATCTGACAGGCAGCGGGCTCTTCATGGCCTGTCGACAGATTGCCCAACGGAGCAACGTTGCTGAATTGAGAGGCTCTCAAAGGGCCTTCGTCCCCGTGTTGATATCAAAAGCCGACGCTCCCGACTTCGTGTGCGAGGACAACTCCATCTCGAAGTTGCTCGCGGAACTGGCGAATGCGGTCAGTCTCGGGATGCCCATCCATGTCACCGGGGAGACGGGAACGGGCAAGGAGTTGATGGCGCGGCATATTCATAAACTGAGCGAGCGAAAAGGTGAGTTCGTGCCCGTCAACTGCGGGGCCGTTCCGGAGGAACTCTTCATCTCCGAAATATTCGGGCATGAGCAAGGGGCGTTCACCAATTCCCGCATGAAGGGAGCGCCCGGACTTGCGCGCGCAGCCCATCGAGGAACGCTATTTTTGGACGAAGTGGCCGACATACCACTTGCCGCGCAGACATCTCTACTTCGCTTTCTCGACAACATGGAGGTCCGTCCGGTCGGTGCGCACAAGGTTGACAAGGTCGATGTCCAGATTGTCTCTGCCACCAATCGCAGTATCGAGGAGATGGTGAAACAACGGCTATTTCGTGCGGACCTTTTCTACAGATTGAATGCGTTCAGCGTCGATCTACCGCCACTCGCGGCGCGCAGCGATTTCGCCACGATTGTACGCAATCTCATGGAAAACCTGGCACCGGGTTTACCAGTCACAGACGCTGCGATTGCAGCGCTCCAGCGTCGCAAATGGCCGGGCAACATCCGCGAACTTCGCACCGTTTTGCAGCGTGCGCTGGTTCGACACCGGGGCGAGTATGTGGACGAAGAGTGTTTCCAGGAACCCCTGGCCGCCTCGGCTACCTTAAACGACTGCTGTGACGAATGCAGGGATAGCCCGCTCAACTCTGCCCGCTGCAGGGAGATCAGAACAGTCCATCGTCGGACCGGAGGCAATATCTTGCGAACTGCGCATGAGCTTGGTTTGTCGCGGACTACAGTCTACAAACACGTCCGATAGACGTGAGACGGGTGCGGTAGGCGTCATTGTTTGGGGATGCGGCGACTTTTTGTTTGCTTGGAAAGGTGGTTAAGCTTGGCTCGGCTCGGAATTTCGATCGAACCGAGATCCTCGATGAAAGCCAGTGCCGTGGCTCCGGAAACAACAAGGTACGAGGTTCGGATCCCTCCAAGGCGTCCATCGTTGATTTTGGATGTAGCGATAGGCCGGGGGCGGCCGCAAAACATGAAACCTTTCGCGCGACATCATGTACAAGGCGGAAATTATCCAATGCCGCGAGGCGACTGCTCGTCAGCCTAATGCTACCCAAGCGGATCATCACCGACAAGCTTTGCGATGGCGAAGCCAAGCGTATTCTTATTCTGAGTATCGAGCGCCTATCCTTTCAATCAGTCGCATGCAGATTTCAAATGGTCATTCCTTAACTTTCAATCGGTCATAGCCATAGTTTCAAACAGTCATCAAAGGAATGAAGCTGTGGCGCTGTACCCAAGGCTCATTGAGCAACGCATTGCCGACGCCATGTCAGACACGCGAGTCGTACTGATCGTCGGTCCCAGACAATCAGGAAAAACGACGTTGGCCAAGAAGATGGCCAACTGCGCGACGCCTTTCGAAACGAAGCCAGGGCCGGAGAGCCAATCTTCGGAGACGACCTCGTGGCTGCAGTTTTGGCCGGTGGATATCCCGAGGCACTTGGCCGCAAAACCTTGAGCCGCAGACAGGACTGGTATGCGGATTATATCCAGGCGATCGTTCAACGCGACGTTCGCGATGTCGCGCAAATCGAGCAGATCGCTCAAATGCCGCGCCTGCTACGCATTCTGGCAGAGCATTCGGGACAGCTCGTGAACTATTCCAGAACTGGCGCGGCCATTGGGATGAACCACATCACAACGCAAAGATATGTCGGCATCTTCGAGAGCCTTTTCCTCGCTCGAACCGTACAACCCTGGTTTTCCAACAAACTGAAACGTCTCACGAAGACACCGAAAATACATTTCCTCGATTCCGGCCTTCTCGCATCCCTTCGAGACCTCTCTCTCGACCGCCTTCGCGACGACAGGGGTCAGTTCGGGACGTTGCTGGAGACTTTCGTTTTTGGAGAGATCCTTAAACTCGCCAGCGGCGCGCAAACCCGCCTCGAGTTTTCGCATTTTCGAGACAAGCAGCAGAACGAAGTCGATATCGTCATCGAAGATACAAGAGGGCGGATCGTCGGTATCGAGATAAAAGCGGCAGCATCCGTCTCGAATTCCGATTTTTCGGGATTGCGAATTCTGGCCGAAGCATCCGGAGAACGGTTTGTTTCGGGCATGGTCTTGTATGACCACCAGAAGGTGATCCCTTTCGGAGAACGTTTGTCCGCTGTTCCAATATCGGCCTTGTGGAGTTAGCGCGTGAGAATTTCGCTTCAATCTTCAGCCCCGATCATTCTTGAGACTTCCGAGGTTTCGATAGCAATGGGGGTCGGTCCAGGCGACAGGAGAGCGGTTCACGGAGATCTACTCACCAGGGCAACGAAAATCCAACGCCAAGGGATAGACGATGGCCCCATGCTCGTCGTGGGTGCTGCTGACGAGGCTTGTGCTTGCTTGAATGTCACTGATCATTGCGCGGGAGCCATGCGCGGACTGCCGCGCAGGACAAGTGCGAATGTGCCAAGTCCCAGCAGGGTGAGGCAAAACCCTGCCCATACCGCAGAGAGCAAACCCAAGCCGCTGCCGATGGCCAGCCCACCGGTCCAGGCGCCGATGGCATTTGCGACGTTGAGAGCGGCCAGGTTCATGGCACCCATCAAAGTTGGGGCTTCCGGCGCAAGCCGCGTAAGGCGGACCTGGATCGTGGGTATTGCTGTCATCATGGTTGCCCCAACGCAGAAAAGCCCGACGAAAAGCGTGGGGGCGCTAGAGCCGAAACTGGCAACGATCGCGAGTACGATCACGGCGCTCCCGAAGCCCACCACGATGCCGCGTGCCGGGTGTAGGTCAGCAATTCTGCCGCCAAGAAGGTTTCCTGCCGTCATGCCGATGCCGAACAGGGCGAGAGCGATCGGGATCCATCCCGGGCTCATGGAAACGACATCGGTCACGAAAGGGCCAATGAAAGTATAGACGGCAAAGATGCTCGATACGCCAAGCGCTGCCACCAGCATCATCCACCAGACCGCCGGTTTGCCGAGCGAACTTAGTTCTCGGACGATTGAACCGCCATTCAAGGCATTCGTCCTGGGGAGCCATAGCCACAACGCAGCGGCGGACAGCACACCGAGAGCTGCAACGGCAAAGTAGGTATTCCTCCACCCCAGGTTTTGGCCGAGGAAGGTGGCGAGGGGTGATCCGACGATCGTGGCAATCGTCAGGCCGCTCATCACGAGGGCGAACGCCTTCCCACCATGTCCCGGGCCGACAATATATGATGCCACGACCGCCCCCGCCCCGAAGTAGGCGCCTTGAGGCACGCCACTGATAAAGCGAGCGACCGCAAGCGTGCCGAGGCCTGTCGCCAAGGCGGAGAGGATGTTTCCGCACACGAAGACAGTCATAAGCAACAGAAGCAAAGTTCTACGGTTAAGATGAGCCGCGGCCAGCGTGACGAGGGGCGCACCGATCACGACACCGAATGCGTATGCTGTTATCGCGTTCGTGGCGGCCGGCAGATCGATCTGCAAACTTGCCGAGAACAGCTGCAGAATTCCCATACTCGCGAATTCGGATGTGCCAATACAGAAGCTTCCGAGCGCAAGAGCGAAGAGAGTGAGGCCGGCTTTCTGCCGTTGTCGCTGGTCAGTACAGTGAACGTTCACAGCGGCGCATTGGGCTTCAAAGGCTTTACTGAGCATTTTGGCCTCCGTTGATTTGAGGTGACTGCTTCGTCTCGACGCGGTTTGTTTCATTTGGAATTGCAGCAGCCGATCAAGGGTGCCGCTACCGAGAACCTTACTGTTGAGAAGGCATCACGATTGTTAAATGACGCTTAGCTCCGAAAAAATGTGCTACAGCCATCCCATGAGCGATCCTACGCGGTGCCGCGATTGCCGACCGCCCGGAGCGGGTTGCAAGACAGGGCCCTTTTGTGGGCCGCATTTCCCCTCGCGCTACTGGGCGAGATACCCCCCGTCGATATTCAATTCGATGCCGGTCACGTAGCTTGCCTCTTCGGAAGCCAAGTACAGACAGCCATATGCGATCTCGATCGGCTTGCCGCCGCGTTTCATAGGAGTCATGGCGATGACGGCATCGTTGAGTTCTGGCGCCTGCTTGTCCGTCAACGGCGTATGTATGAAGCCCGGATGTACGGAGTTGACCCTGATGCCGTCGGATACGAACGTTATCGCTGCGTTTTTGGACATGTTGCGGACAGCACCTTTGGCGGCATGGTAGGAGTGCGCACCTGCAACTGCCGCACTGCCCCATATCGAGGAGATGTTGACGATCGAACCCGCCTGCTGCTTGCGCATCACACGAACTGCTTCACGCATGCCGAGGAAAACGCCGGTCTGGTCGACGGCGATCATCTTCAGCCAGTCCTTCATTTCCAACTTGTCCAGGGGTTCGTAAGCGATAATGCCGGCGTTATTGACCAGCACGTCCAGGCGGCCATGCTTCCGGAGGATCGCGCTAACGACGGTTGCCCATTGCTCTTCGCTGGTTACATCAAGTGTCACCGCTTCAACCCCTTCGGGGTATGGTTGCTCGGGCGGCTTGATGTCACCCGCGACGACGATGGCGCCCTCGTTATCGAACAGTTCCGCCACGGCGAAGCCAATACCACCAGCGGCTCCGGTGACCAATGCAACCTTGCCTTTGAGTCTCATATCGCAATTCCCGGTCTGACGGTCTCGCAGGCGAAGGCGTCCGCGGGGCGGTTCTCCCCGCAATTCGCGATTGCCTTCATTCGCCGACGTGTGGTCTTGTCAGACCTACTAGTCGCTGGCCGGCGCCAGAATTTGCATTCGCATCACCTTCACGCCCCCGTCGGCGAGTTCTGGCAGCTTGGCAAACCACTCCTTCACATAAGGCATTGCGTTATGTGCCTCGAAGTCGGTTTCGTTGGCAAATATCTCGTAGAAGATAAAGTGGCCGGGGGTCTCTCGGCTCTCCTGCAGGAAGTAGACGAGGTTTGCAGGATCGCTACGCACGAGGTCGATGAGCGGAAGCGTGATGGCTCTCAGTTCGGTCTCCTTGCCCGGTTTGGCACGGACCTCGGCAACGACCGAGTAAGCTCCGCGGGCAATTCTGACATAGCCCTGTCCCGGACCTTCCTGTGCGAGCGCTTCCGTTTGGAGGACTGTTCCCGCGAGCAGGCCACCAAGCAGAATAGCCGAGGTTTGCAGCCGCAATGCTCTGATCATGTCATATCTCCCTATCTCGCCCCATCGCAGTGGCCGCTGACAAAGCCGGGGCCGGTTTGAGAAGTGATGTCGATGCCTTTTGGGTCTACTTCGCGGCGAGTTGCAGATGCGCTGCCAGCGCGTCGGCAAACCGCTTTTTCACCGGCCCGAGCGCCTTCACAAACTCCAGTTGTTCCCCCTCCGGGCCTTTGCAATAGATCAGTTCCCATCCGTCTGATGGCGCGACAGTCACCTTGTTGGTGTTAGCACTCAAAGGAGCCGCCTTTCGCTCCTCTTCAGTCGAAACGCGAATGATGCGATTTGCTCGTACCTGCGTCATTCCGCGTCGTGCGGACTCCGCCTCGAGATCGGCGATGAACTGATTGAAGTCGACATCGTCTCCGACATGGAAGCAGATGTGCATCATTCGCGGGAAGGCCGGGCTCATATGCTCCAGCGGTTCGGCGAAAGCCTTCGGGCCGCCCATCGGCTGGTCGGCATCGCGATACTGCAACAGTTCGATTACGACATTGTCGAACTGAATAAACCGCACGTCGAGGCGTTGGGTGCCTCCTCTGAGATCGGGAACGCCTATTGTCCGTGGATTTACGCCGAGTTGATTGGCGAGAATTTCCTGGTCGGCCAGGAGCGTGTTCTGGACCGCGTCGCCTTGGAAATCGCCGTGGCGGAAGACTTCGGTTCCGCCGAGCACTGCCGTGTAGAACTCATAAGCGCGTTCCATGTTTTGTACGGTGAGGCCGAAATGCTGCACACCCTGGAGCCGGGCGCCTAGCGAACCCGTGGCGCGGGTTGCTGCCGGCGCTTCCTCCGCGAAGGCAGTGGCGCTACCGCCGAGGGCGGCGGCAATTCCGCCGAGAGCAAAGCCTCCCGCAGCGCAAAGAACAGCTCGGCGATCCGGGTCGTCCGGTTGGATAGAAGTCTTTTGCGTGCGCGACATCGTTAGCTCCCGTGGTTCGTTGGGGTGATTGCGAAAATTCTAACGCGGATGCGCTTGCGAGGCTGGTTAAGATCGGGGAAATTCGGTGAACCGAGCCGCAATCCCGTTAGCACGATATCGACGCCTGTGGGCGGACTGCGGTCTCCGAGAGCGGCACCAACCAAAGGCTCATATGGGTATGGACAGGACGGCGGGGCGAACCAGACGGATTGCGATCGTGTTGGGTGCAGGCGTGGGGATGTATTTCAGCATCGGGATCGTGCTGATCTATGGCTTTAGCGTTTTCATTGTACCGATCACCGCGGATACTCAGTGGGATCGGACAGTGGTGGCCGCCGTGGTCGCACCGATAGCCATCGTAAACGGTCTCATGTCGCCTGTAGTGGGTGCACTAACGGATCGGTTCGGTCCGCGCCGGGTGCTTGTTGTTTCATCCGTGTCGATGGCCATCGGCCTTGTTGGTGTGGGAATCGCGCCAAATAGCCTGGAGACATTCATCGTGACCGTCGTTGTGGCGAGCCTCATGGGCGCCGCGCAGACCGGCGTGCCCTATACCTATATGATCGTCGGATGGTTCTCCTCACGACGCGGTCTCGCATTGGGGGCCATGCTTGCCTTCGTTGGACTTGGGATCGCGACGGTTCCTCCCTTCCTCGCATTCCTGATTTCCGTGTGGGGCTGGCGCTTTGCCTTTGTGGCGGCCGGTCTGGTGTCCATGGCGGCTACGCTACCTGTCGCGCTTTTCGTTGTTCGCGATCCACCTGCACGTCGTGAGGTCGTGGGTTCAGGGGGCGAGGGCCACACTGTTCGCCAGGCGGTGGAAACCGCCAGCTTCTGGCTGATGTTGGCCGCCTTCTTTTTCAATTACTTCGCTGCTGCGGCCGGATCGATTTCACTCCCTGTCGTTTTGGCGGATCGCGGCGCCGATCCGGCGAATGCAGCTTTTGTCATGAGCCTTGTGGGCCTCGCTTTCATCGCCATGCGCCTCGGCTACGGGGCGTTGCTCGACAGATTGCCGCCGGTGCCATTGACCAGCCTGGCCTTTTTGTCACCCGCTGTCGGTCACCTCATTTTATTGAGCTCGGAGGGTCTCATCCCAGTCTATGTCAGTGCCGTCTTTTTCGGCCTTGCCACCGGAGCGGAAGGTGACGCGATCGGGTACCTCCTGGCGAAGCGCTTCGGAATGCGCAGCTTCGGTAAGCTCTTCGGCATCAACTACATGGCTTTGACGTTTGGCGCGGGCCTCGGACCGGCCTCGTTGCATATCATGGCCGCCGAAGGCACCCACTACCTCGAGGCCTTCACGATCTTTGCCGTGATTGCGGCGATCGCTCCGGTGCTCCTGATTTTGGATGGTCGTACGCGATCGCTTACCGCTCGGGAGCAGACTGAGTACGCTTTGCGCGCCGAGTGACAGGGACGGCGGCCGCCCGCCTCCTGCCGACGTCCTTCAAAACATTGAGGAGCTCGCGAGCTCTAACAAGATCACGGGTTGCGAACCCGTCGTTGAAGCGCCCGTAGACGGGCGCCAAAACTCCTGCGGCCTTGACGTCTTGATCCGTCCGAAGCCAATGCTCGGCTAGAGCCGTCGCCGCGCGCAACTCCCATGACAGCGCGCCCTGCCGGCGCGCCAGATCGATTGCTTGCACATAAAGCGCCTCGGCGGGTTTGTCGGTCCGGTGGTCGCCCTCCTTGCCCAACAAATCCGCCTTTATGCGCAACAGTTCAGGCATGCACCAAATTTCGCCGGTGGAAGCCGAAAGTGCGAGGGCCTCGTCGATTGCCATGCGCCCCGCTTCGACGTCTCCATATTTTCCCAGATCCGCAGCATAAACGCCGATGTAGAATGGGCACCGCATGCGGAAGTCCACAGCGAGAAGCTCATCAAGCGCGCCTCTCAAGACTGCCAGTCCAGATGCGTCGCCGCTCTGCAGAAGCCACTCCGCGCGCAAGCAGCGGCCCATGGCACTCCAAACCGTCATGGCGTGTTCGGCGACATGAGCTTCGATGGCGACAAGCAGGCGCTCAGCGGCAGCAAGGTCTCCCGTCAGCAGCGCGATAGGGCAGGCCGTGTGGACGACGGCATTGCAGAGCGCGAGGGCATGTTGCGCGGCGCGCGCCTCTTCCAACTGGCGCTGTGCCATGGCAACCGCCTTGTCGGGATGTCCCTGTAGCCAGGTAACGTTTGCAAGGGTGCCCCGCGCCGCAGATCGCGGGTCCAATTGAAACCGCGCAATGTCCGAGCGAGTCGGGGGAGGAATGTATCTGGCTAACATGCGTTCGAGGTGATGCTGTGCGTCGGCAAGCTCGCCGAGGTAACGCAGGGCAGTCCCTGTCTGCCTGTCGACGTTATTTCGTGCGTCGAGATCGCCGCGATCGGTTGCCAGCTCTCGGATCTTTTCCGCCATCGCCAGGGCGGCGCGATGGTCGCCCGTCCATGTGAAATAGTCGCACAACCCCCAGAGACATCTGAGCGCGTAGTCGGTGTTGCGGAGTGACTCGGCGCAACCGAGTGCTGCCGTCCAGGCTGCCTTGACCTCGGGGAGGGGCCCCCGCGTATGAAGCAGCGTGGTTCCATAGGCAAATTGCAGCTTCATTTCGTCGCCCGCATTGCGGAAATTGGCAAAGCGATTGCCAAGAGCGTGTTCCACGCCCGCGCGACACTCTTCCACGAGCGATAGATGCTCCCAGAAGGGAAGAGCCGCTACCGTGAGCGCTACGCCGATGGCACCGCTGCGGTTCCCGGAGAACGCCCAGCCCAAAGCACTGCGGATATCATCCATCTTCCGCCCGTACTCGGCGAGCCAGTCGGCGGTCGGCCGAATTTTCCATTCGGCCTCGGCGCGTTGGGCGAGTTCGAGGAGATGTTCGGCGTGGCGTTGACGCATGCTGTCGCTTTCGCCGCTTTCGGCAAGTTTCTGCAGCGCATATCTGCGTGTCGTATCGAGCAATCTGTACTGCGTCCCGAGCTCTCCTCTCTCCGTCGAGACCAGCGACTTCGCAACGAGGTTCGCGACAGCGTGAATGCATTCAGAGCGGGGGCGACCCTTGTCGACCGCAACGGCGCAAGCGGATTCGAGACTGAAGGCTCCGGCAAAGACGGAGAGGCGTCGCAGCAGGACGCGTTCAGGCTCGACGAGCAGTCCGTAACTCCAGTCCATCGTCGCAGCCAAGGTATGGTGGCGAGAGTCACGGCCGCGCCTATCGCTCAACACATGAGATTGATCGGAAAGAATATCGAGGAGTTCGCGTGTACTGAACGCATCCAGTCGAGGCGCTGCAAGTTCGATCGCGAGTGCCAGCCCATCGAGCCTGCGGCAGATCTCGGCAACGATTGGTGCGTTGTCATCGCTGAGCTTGAACTCGTTGCGACTTCCAGCCGCGCGCTCGACAAAGAGCTCAACAGCTGGGAACGCCAGAGCCCCAGCTGCAGAAAGTCCGGACGCCTCCGGTGGGGTTTCGAGCGGCGGCAGGCGATGGATCTGTTCTCCAAGAACCCGTATTGGTTCTCGGCTTGTCGCCAGAATTCGCACCCTTGCTGCAGCAGCCAGAAACGCGTCTGCGCAAGCAGCCACCGCTTCGACAACATGTTCACAATTGTCGAGGACAAGCATGAAATCCCGGTCGGTCGCGAAGGCGGCGATCGCAGCTTTGATATTCGCCGAGTGAACCCTTAATCCCATCGCCGTGGCGATCGACGTCGGTACGAGAGTTGCATCGTTCACAGTCGCCAGATCAACGAACCAGACGCCATGTTCATAAGCCGTGGTCAGTCGGTCAGCGATTGCGAGCGCCAATCTCGTCTTGCCAACGCCACCCGGGCCTACGATCGTCACGAGGCGTGAGCCCTCAAGGGCACGCCCGATCGCATCAATGGCAGGATCTCTTCCCACCAAGCGGGTCGCTGAAACCGGCAGGTTATGCTTGCGGGCCGACGTCGCGATACCGGAGGCGCCACTGTGCCCGGAAATATGCACGGGAAACACGAACTGATAGCCGCGGCCGCTCACCGTCGCTATGTATTGCGTGCCGTCGGGGGCGTCCCCAAGCACCCGACGAAGTGCCGCAATGTTCACCTTGAGATTGCTTTCCTCGACGAAAGTATCCGGCCAGGCCCGCGACACCAGCTCAGCCTTGCTCACCGGTTCACCAGGTCGCTCAATCAGAGCCACCAAAATTTCCAGAGCGCGGCTACCGATACGGACGGCCGTCTGATCCCGCATCAGCGACTGGCGTTCCGGTACAAGCACATATGGACCAAATGAATAAGAAGGCACGGCCAAAGCTCCGGGCGAAAAAATGCAAAGCCTTTCAATACGGGGACTATCGTTTCACGAAATCGCTCCTGCTGCGAGATTATAGACAGGAGCACCTATAGTAGCGGCGGGTATTACCACTAAGGAGCTGACATGGCATCACCTACCTCGCTGAAGCTCGGTGACGAGTTAAAGGCCGCGTCCAACACTTGGCCGAAGTCCGTCGCCGTTCGTCCCTCTGGATCATGCGCGAGGCGATTGAGCAATACGTGGAGCGTGAAGAGAAGCGGGCGCTGCGGAGTGAGACCCTGAAGGCCTGGGATGAATTTCAGGCGACCGGCCTGCATGTGACGGCCGATGAGGCCGAAAAATGGCTTTCGACGTGGGGAGCCGACGACGAGCAGCGCGCTGCGCCCGGATGCCACAAATAATCTTCTCTCCGGCCTCCATTCGTGATCTCGAGAGACTTCGGGAGTTCTTGCGACGGAAAACCCCGTTAGCGGCCAAGCGAGCGGGCGAAGCTACTCTCCAAGGTCTACGGGCGCTTGGCACACGCAACCCTACATGGGTCGGCTCATTGAAGATCTGCCCGATCACTATTGGGAATGGCTCACGGAATTCGGTGACAGCGGATATATCCTAACGATGGCTGTGCGCGCTACATGGCCTTGCGTGCGAGCCGACACCGGCGGGGTAAATTGAAAGCTATGCAGGCGCCCTGATTGCACAGCCCGCATTAGAGTGGTGTCCAGAAACCAACGTGCCACGACGGGTAACGGGGAGGAACAAGCAAAAGCGACGGTTCAGAAAGGAAATGCCAATGTAACAACGGATGCAAACGCAGGAGAACCGACGACCACTTGTTGCGCAAAACACACAAAGCGGGAGAGGGATCGATCGGGCGAGATTGCCGCGCGACCATGACGCCTTCTCGAAGCTCGGCTTTGTTGATTGTCTAGTCCTGTCGAGTGCATCAAAGCTCCCGGTCGAACTTGGGTTCCCAGCTGCCGGTCATGCCCGGCTCGTCATCTCCCCGTGGAGCGTGACGATGGTTACATTGGCATCTTCGTCATCGAACGCGAGCGCGGCTTCGACCTCGAAATCCACCTCCAGTTGCTTCTTCTACTCAGTGGACATGACCCGCTTGCCTGAGCAGAGCATGAAAGGCCCGCATGGCGTCGTTGATGTCTCCTGGACATTGGAACCAGCGCGGTGAGCGCATCACAACCGAGGAGCCGACGGCACTGTAGTACCCGCAGGCGCGATGTGTGGGCGGGTCAAACGCGATGTCGAAGTAGCCGAGCGGGCCACCGGAAGCCATGTCGTAGACGTCAGCCGAATAGAGGCCCCAATCTTGATGGTTCGGCATCATGATTATGATCGCCATCAGAAGGGGGGTGAACCTCGGCCAACGTCGCCCTCTTGGGTAGCGTCCGGTAGGTTCCCGCAATTTGCTCAGCGCGCGGCTGTCCGGCCGGCATGTGTGACATGGCCGTGATCCTCTTCTGATGTTTGGATGTTCTTATTATGTTCTCTTTTGTGCCGGAGTCAACATTGAGATAACGGCGTAACGGAAACTCCTTCGGGTCTGACCCAGAGGCGAATTTCAACGCACTCGAAATACGGCATACCTGCAAGGGTATCGTGGGTTCAAATCCCACCCTCTTCGCCATAAAACGTATTTGATTTCATTGTTTTAAGATTGGACTGGTAGCGAAGGTCGAAACCTATCGCGCGCCGGATACGAAAGAAGCGGTTCCAGCCTGCACTGCCAACGTTTTTCAAGCTTGAGTTCCACTTTTGCTTAATTTTGGCAGAGAAATCTGTTTGTATCTCATGGATGGAAGCCAAGATCGGTTGACTCTCAAGAATTATGTTTTTCGGCGCTCAAAAGGCATTTGGCTGTAACGCATAGCGCTCAACGCCCCTTGAGTAGTGGAATATCACTATGATCAATTCCCTCCGCACGGAATCGACGCTGGCTGTTTGATCATGCCAATTGCCTCGGCATCGGCGGCACTGGCTCGCTACGATCAAATGCTCAAGGGAATGCACAATAGTGAGATCTTGCTTGCGCCACTCCGCAATCAAGAAGCCGTTGTGTCCTCACGTATGGAGGGCACCGTCAGCACGCGGATGAAGTGCTGCGATACGAAGCCGACCAAGAGGGAAGCGGTGACGGCTCTGGAGGACACTATCGCAACGAAGCGATCGAAGTCTTCCTATACGGACGTGCGCTAACCGCTGCGCACAGAGAAGTATCGAGCAGGGAGCACCTCTGTCCAGCTTTCTAATAAAAAGCGCCCACACGTCAATCGCGCGTAGCAGGCGACGCCTAGCCCGTTTGAAGCGCTGCCGATATCTCCGCAAGTGTCGCCTTCTCGGCGTCGCTGACGGCGACGCCGCCTATGCCCATGAAGCCACCCTCCTTGGAAGCCTCCGCCACTCGCTGGCTGATCTGGTATAGCCAGGCATTGACGGCCGCCGCATCGCCCGGAGCCTTGGCCTCGATGATCGCTCTGGCCTGCTTGATCACCTCGATGCACCTGGTCTTCATTTCGTCGGGTTTGGCGCCTTTGAGCTTCGCCTGCAATCCGTCTCGCGCGGCATCGCGTCCTTCCGAAGTTTCGAAATCGCCGACGAGCGCTAAGATCAGTGGATTTGCGTCGCCGGTCTTGGCTTGCAAGAGCGCGCTACTACTTGCAAGGCTCTCCTTGAGTGTGCCCCAGAGACCGCTCGGCTCCGCCGCAGTCACCGCGATGCCGGCCATCATCACGCTCTGCAGAAGGGTCTTCCACTCGTCTGTGGTGAACGTCGATTTGTCAGCCATGGCTGCCACTCCTTGCTCATTGGTTTTCGTCGGTACAATTGTCGGCGATCTCGCAGCTGTCACGCGGGCAGGGCGGCGAGCTTCGTCTTCAATGTGTCGATGGTGGGCTTCAGGATCTCGGAGACCCCAGGGATCGCCAAGACCTTGTCAAACAATCCGTTGAGCGTCGGTATCAGCGGGCTTACCAGTGCCGTAAGGGCGGCCCGCTGGCCAGCAGAAAGCTGTCCCAGCACGGCGCTGACCTTGTCGAGTTGGTTCCCTGCATCTTGCAGCTTTGGCAAGGCGGCGTTGGCTGAGGCTGCGTCGGTTATTCCGGTGACCGTCGTTTGAAGGCTGGCAAGGCTGTCCTTGACCTGCTTGCCGACGTCGATTCCGCCGACCGTCAAGCTCTGCTCGCCCGTGGCGACCTGGGGAGTAACTGGCTGGCTCTGCCGGCCGAGCAGATAGAAAAGCACGCCTGCAATAACCAAGGCGGCAATCAGCAAATAGAGCCAGTTGCGCGATGTGGGCGGTGCGGTCGTGGCCGCGCGTTGCCCGGCGCCGCTGATGGAGGAAACGGACGAGGCTGCGCTGCGTGCTGTTTGGCTGGCGGCCGCTGTAGTCGCTCGCGTCGTAGCGCCGAGCGACCCGAGCAGGCCAGCGCCGCCGAGTAGTTCGCTCATCCCCGACGGCAATGCAGCGGCAATATTGTCCTTCTGGCTCGCGAGCAATCCGGCGATGCCGTTGGCGCTGAGATCGCCGCCGCTGTGCTGGGCGAGGCCTCCCATGACAAGCGGCGCCAGCGTTCCAAGCAACGACCCGCTTGCATTCTGATCCAGACCAGAAATCTTGCCTATGGCATTCGCAAGCGCTCCGCCATCTTTGGAGCCGAACACTGACGAAATGATTTGCGAGCCGCTCTGGGCAAGCGATTCCGGGCCGCCCGCTGCGAGCATTCCAGCGATATTACCAAGCGATCCGCTCTGCTGTCTGGCCGCGTCGGCGATCTTCTGCGCCCCACCTGGTTGTGCGGCAATACTCCCAAGCCCTGCCAGAACTGCCGGCACGGCAGCACCCACAGCGCTCTGCACCTTGCCGCTATCGAGCCCCAGAGCTGCCGCGATACGCCCGATCACATCAGGCGTCAGCATCTGCATGACATAGGAAACAAGATTGCTGGCCATTGGTGCCCCTCCCCAAGATATCGTTGATGACTGCCTTTCTCTCCGAGCCATCTACTCGACGGCTTGGTGACAGGCTGCAAACGATTCGCGCTTCTCGGAGTTCGCCCCGAGACTTGGCTGTCAGAATTTCCAATCTACTTTTATTAGCATTTAAAGATATATTGCACCAGTTTGTATGTCGCTGGGTGGCTATTGTCGGGCGCGAAACCCATCCGACGCGGTCTAGCCAACGACGCAGTCCATCCTGATCGGCTCCCGCGCGAGCCACCTCGAAAAGCGCATCGATTATCGTGACGGGCAGGGCCCATGGCGGGATAATCCTTGGCACCGCCGAAGGACACGCCTGATCGACAACAGCTGTTGGAGATCACATGGCGTCGATCAGAAAGCTCAGGGGACGCTGGGAAGAACAGGTGCGCCGGCCCGGCAACAGCCCCCCCGCAAGTCGTTCGACGGTAGGCTCGAAGCCCAAAAGTGGCTAGCGATTCCGTCAGTCGCTCCCGGCAAGACGTGGGACTGCCTGAATTCAATCAAACAGGCTGCCCATTCGCAGGATCAGCTTTTTGTCGAAGAGGTGCCCCCTATCGAACATCCACTTCAGCGCCTGCGTGTTACTCCATGCGCGTTTGTAGGGGCGGACGCTCGTAAGGGCGTCAAACACGTCGCACACAGTGCATATACGAATAGGCAGACTCAATTGATCGGCTCTAAGGCCAAGCGGATAGCCGCTTCCGTCCAGGGCTTCATGGTGAAATCGACAGATTTCAAGAATCAGGTCAGAGACTTCTGGATATTGTTTAAGGAGCATGTAGCCGCGCTCGGGATGACTGCGTATGGCTTTGCGCTCCGCATCTGTCAGTTGTCCGGTCTTGTTGAGGATAGCGTTTGGTATCATCAGCTTGCCAAGATCATGTAAGAGGCCGCCTAGGGTCAGTTCCTTAATCGTTTCCTCTTCCAGGCCCGACAGGTGGCCGAGCCCCGTCATGAGCCCTCCAACCGCGAGCGAGTGCACGTAAGTTCCCTCATCCTTTGTCTTCAGCCGCGTGACCTCGACCAATAGATGGGGCGAGGCCTTTAAGGAGGCGGCTATGTGCCTGGCTGCGGGGGCGAATCGATCGATATCGAATTTCCCTAATTTGATATCTTCAAAACCGTCGCGCAAAATCCCGGTAACTTGAGATACAGTGTGCTGGATCCGCGTGCGCTCGTCCAGCTCCTGCACAGACTTGGGCTGGAGGTCTTCGTCCGCCTGTCGGAAAACCCGTAACCCACAATCGACCCTGCTCTTTACCCGGTTGACCAACACGTTTTCCGCCGACGAGGCGAGTATAGAACGCAGAGCGGAATCCGTTTCCAACAAGAAGCGTCGGCCGGAGAACTCCAAGTCCGAGCATTCTACCGATTCAATAAACATTCCTTTGCGAAGCATAGACTTCGGAATGCGCAAGATCACGCTTAACGACTCCTCATTGCTGATACTTTTCCCCTTTTAAGGGTATATCTAATATCTAATAAAAAACCTTTACGTGTTTCGATAGAAAGCTGCAGTTGCGGCAGGTTAAGCCGACCGGAACGAGGGGATATTCAGGCACGCTTGTCTGCTTACTGACGAGGCAAGGGCTCGTCGCAAGTGCAAAGGCGATACGTATCTTGAGACGCCGGGATAATCCTAGAGGCGAGTTGGCTTACCGGACGATGATTGGCTTGGGCCAGCAGGATATCGCTTCGTTCCGTGACGAGCGCTTGCCGAAGCGTTGTCTGCGTCGCGTGGCGACTGAGGCTCAGCTGGCATGCGTGTTTCTCCACAACTCTGTGGTGTTGCGGGCCAAGGCGTCACGCGCCCATTGAGCCCAGAGATCTGTGGGGGGCAGCCAAAACCACCCGCCAAGCTCGTCACCGACAACCTCTGACTTTCCGGCCGCGGCGCACGCTGCAGTAAGGAGGCAGATCCAGGCGGCCCGTTTCTCGTGATCCCTCTCAGCCAATACAGTGCCTACCAGTTCGAGGTTCTGCCATCCGATCGTGTGAAACAGATTTTCGAGAACGCCACTATCGACGGCGTGATCATACAGCCAATCGAACTTCTTGCGCTTGCCCGCCGCCGGCATTGCGAAGCGCGCTTCGGGTAAAAGAACCCCTAAGAATGCGTTGGGAAATGCTTCAACAATCGAGGCACCAATCCGAATTGTCCTTTCCACTGCAGTATTCCGGGCGACGAGATGCACGACCTGCTCCGCCGTCTCCGCTGCGGCACGCCTCAAGTCGCATCCATATCCATGATGGCTCAAGCCCGGCTTGCATCGCACTTGGAAGGAGCCACGAATGAAGATTCGCTCACAGAGACGTTCGAGACTGTCGGCCGAACCGAGAGGAACAAGAGGACCGTCGATTGCGATCACAGCGAATGTCGTCGCTGAGGGAATGTGCTGACTACGGCGCTGCCAGTCGGTGTATGTCTTTGTAGCTTTGAATGCTCCACCTTTGCTCCAAGCGATACCCGTCGTTGGTCGCGATCTCGAGAAGCCGACGTCGATACCCAGCAGCGCAATACCGTCTAAATCTACCATAGCCTCCCCGTTTGGTGTCCTGCACCACGCTAATCACTATGACCAGCCGCCCCATTGTTTCGACATCGAAAACATGATGAGTTCCTTAATGGCGAAAAACCAACTCTGGAAGGACAACCTCCCACGCTTCACGGCGAAGCGTGCCGCGAAATTCTTCAGCATTGTCGACCTTGCGCCAACAGATGATTGCGCCGACCTCGCCTCTAATGAACGACCCTTCAGGCGGACGGTAGCCCTGAGCCATCCGTCCGACAGTCACTCCGCCACCGACCCGGATCTCCCAACGTCCGTTGATTTCTATCAGTTGAACGGGATCACCTGTACGTATCCGCGCCAGCGCTTGATGGGCCGGATGGTTCGCCGCCTGCCTGCCCACCCAGGAAAGATCCACCATGTGCGGCTCTACGGTTTGATACTGCAAACCGCATTCTGACTGTGTAGCCTCATCTGAGGTGATCCTCCGCTCCACCAGGGTCGCTACGACTTCCTGCAATATCGGGTGCCGGTCCTGCATCGATACGATCGCCAGGCTGCGCTTCGCCCGTGTCATAGCGACGTAAAACAGCCGGCGTGGCGCGTCGCGGTCCTCCTCTTTCGATTTCCGATCCCAACCGCCGTCAAGGATAACTAGATCATCAAACTCCAGTCCCTTGGCACGATGCGCGGTCAGAAGCATCAACCCATACTGCTCTTGACGATTGTCTCGAATCCATTCGGCCAACAACTCGATGATGTCTATGACTGGAACCGCTTTGCCGTCGATTTCGGAGTCAAGTGCCGCGATACCTTCGGCGATCAGAGCCCACCAATCATTTGAAGGCTGTCTGGTGACAAAATCTTGCATGGCTTCAGCCGCAATCATCTTCGTTGGCTCGGCCTTGAGGAATTTGAGGAATTCTCGCACTTCCCGCAAACGCCAAAACGGAGGCATACCTTCGCTCGCGAGATGCACCGGCACACCACGCGCCTCACAATAGCTACGCACTGGTTCCAGGAGCCGCCATTCTCGTGCGATGATCGCCGCCTTTGACCAGGACCAGTCCGGCACCAGCTGCGACAGGCGGATCAGTTCATCGACGGCTGCGATGGCCTGCGCTGCAGGGGCTGGCGCAGTGCGCAAAAGCTGAACCCGGCCGTGCGCGACCGGATCCAATAACGCTAGTGAGCCGCCTTGTTGTGCCTTAGCCCGATCTCGATTGATCATGATGTCATGGCCGGTCTTCATCCGGTCAGGAGCTGGCGCAATCACACGATTGGCTGCATGGATAATCGCCGCTGTGGAGCGATAGTTCTCGGTCAGATAGCTGGGCTTGGCAGCGTAATCAGCCTCGAAGCGTCGGATGAACTCAATCGAAGCGCCGGCGAAGGCATAGATGTTCTGGTCGTCATCACCTACAGCAAAAAGGCTGAGGCGCTGGTCAGGGTCGTCGAGCGACCTGCCTGCCACGGCAGCGATCAGGGCGTATTCCTCGGGACCGATATCCTGATACTCGTCGACTAGGATCCAGCGATAGCCTTGAATTAGTGTTTCGCGGAGGGCTTCGGCTTCGACCTTCGGAAGACCTTCGCCTTTCAGCAGCGTGACGGCCTCCATCACTATCTTGTCGAACTCGTGCGGGGTATCGGCTTCGCCTGCAAAACTTGCTCCAACCAGTCGCATCGCGAGCGCGTGACAGGTCGAGACCGTTACGCTGTTCGCGTCGTCACCGATCAGCCCCTTTAATCGCTTGCGGATTTCGACTGCGGCATGTCGGTTATACGTCAGAACAAGAATACCGCGCGGATCTTCGCGTTTGACCCGCACCAGATAAGCGACGCGATGCACCAGCACTCGTGTCTTTCCGGAGCCTGGTCCTGCAAGGATTAGCACGTTCGTCTGTTCGCGATCATCGGCGACGATCTTCGACTGCACCGGATTACCAAGATCGTCCACGATTTGCCGCCAGCTTTCCGGTGTCGTTTGGCGGCGCAATTCGCCCGCTCGATCTGGCAACCAGCGCTTCAAGAAGGCTTCCTTATCCAGCTTGAAATAGTCCGCCGAGAGCAGCTCGGCGTCCTGCGTTGAGGTTAGGCCGCGCTCTGCATAGGCCGCCATGATATGTGTCTGGATGGTCTGCTCGCTGTAATGATCCTCGAGAGGCAAAAAGTCCTTTTGAGTAAATTGACCACCGCCGGGGCGAAGGTGGACGGTGATCGCTGGGCGGAAGATCGTCAGACCCCGGCCAAGTGTGATCACGCCTTGTTCGTGCATCCACATAAGTGCCCTGCCGAGCAACTTGGTCGCATCCCGGACCGAGCCCCTCAGGAAAACATCCCCCATGATTGCGGCTTGCATCTTGCCCATCGTGGTCTCAACCCTGAGATCTTTGCCGCGCGTGCCTTTCGCCACCAACCCTTCGAGATGCTGGAGCAAAAGCTCTGCACCGCGACGCCGGATTTCCGCCGTCCGGCTTACCATTTCCCAGGACCGCTGCAGCCGCACCAAGTAGGTGTTCCGGTTCGCTTTGCGCAGATGAATGTTGCCGCGCCCGCCTTCCTCATCGCGCCCATCCTGCGCCAAACTCCGCAGATGCGCCTCAATCAGGTCCGGGCGCGCCCCGACATGGCCCTGATCGCGTAGAATTTGACAGGTTGCTGCGAGAAGTAAGGGTTGCGCTTCGCCACCCTCTGCATCGGGCGACGCTTCACGCATCGCTGCGATCAACGCGGTTTCCAGGGCCGTAGCGATTTGGAAGCGCTGTTTTGATGCGCCCTCGACCCCGACATGAATAAAGATTGTAATGGCCGTGTCGTCGGTCGCGATACCAAGCGTCTCGAGATCGGACAAAGCCTTCCGAAGTGCCCCGCCTGTCAGACCGCTGGCTCCGGAAAGCTCGTCGGTCGAGACCCCGGCATCTGGAGAGGCTGTCATTAGATGCCGTACTAGGTCCAGAAGTTGCTTGCGCCGGCTTCCGACGAGCTCGGCCTTCGACAGGATCGCCTCGGCCTCTTCCATGGTGCGGATTCGCAGGGAGGAAGGAAAGACCTGCACCCGGTTCTCTTCCCGAGTCAGCAGTGTCGACTCTTCGAGCCAGGCAACAGCAGTTTTCACCCGCGTGTCATCAGTTGCGCTATCGCGTTCAAATTCCTGTGCTGTCTCTTCCCGCACTATTTCGCCTGGCGTGGCGACGACCTCGCCGCTAGATTTTCCCCGGGTATCGAGCCGTCGGAGAGCTTTTAAGATTGCGCCTATCTCATGCCGGGCCAGACGCGAGCGGGCGTTAAGGGAGAATTGCCGCTCGACATCCTCGGTATTGAACAGAAGCACGCAGATCGCGGGATCGCGGTCACGCCCGGCCCTTCCTGCTTCCTGCAGATAGTTTTCGAGCGAACCCGGAATATCACCATGCACCACGAGCCTGATATCGGGCTTGTCGATCCCCATGCCGAAGGCGTTGGTCGCTGCAATGACCCGCAGCTCACCGACACGGAAACGCTCCTGCACTTCCTGCTTGCGTTCGGGCGTCAAGCCGGCGTGAAAGAAGTCGGCGGCCAATCCCTGCTGCTGTAGGAAATCCGCGATACGCTCGGTCGCAGATCGCGTTGCACAATAAACAACCGCACCCGAAGCACCATCGCGTGGAAGGGCGCGTTCGATCGTATCGAGAATATCGGCTAGCTTGCGGTTACGATGGGTCTCTTGAACTTCGAAGGTAAGGTTCTCACGGGTTGCTCCGCCGTCGAGAAGGAGCAGTTCCACGCCAAGGCGAGACTGGAAGTGATCGCGGATATCACGCACGACTTCCGGCTTGGCCGTCGCAGTCAGGCAAACCACTGGCGCGGGCTCCTGATCGCCGGAGTATTCACGGATAAAGCGCGAGATGTAACGGTAGTCGGGTCGGAAATCATGTCCCCACTTTGAGACGCAGTGGGCTTCATCCAGGATCCAATATCCGATCTCCCGCTGCGAGAGGACCGACCGCACCGAGGGGCTACGGAGCTGCTCGGGCGAGATTAGCAGCATCGCAGCATCGCCCAGCCGCACCTGATCCAGCGCAGCATGGCGTTCCGGCATTGAGAGAAGCCCGTTGATCGTAACGCAGCCGCTGATTCCGTGCCGCGCGAGACCTTGAACTTGATCGGCCATCAGCGCGACGAGAGGCGAAATGACAACAGAAAGCGCGCCGATCTTGTCGAAGCGCGCCAACGCGGGAATTTGGTAGCAGACAGACTTCCCAGTTCCAGTAGGAAGGATACCGAGAACGGATTTACCCTCCATGGCCTCTGCAACAATGCGTTCCTGCGAGGGGCGCCCGGCATCGTCCTTTGGCTCCGGTCGAAAGCTGTCAAAGCCAAACCAGCGCGAGAGCGCTTTCCTCGGGTCGTTCTTTTCCCGGCACCAGTGGCAGCCTGGGTCGTCGCACGCGCGATCGCGGAGATGCCGAACGATCAGCGATGCCTCACGGAATTGCGCCCGCACCCAAGGCGGCATAACGGAATCCCCGCCTGCGACCGAAACCCACGAGAGTGCATATGCCATCGGCCACCCGAGCTGTGCTGAGGACAGACGGCTCAGTGTTTGCTGAATCCGCCAAGGGCAGGCGTGACCATCGAGCAGCTCCATCATCGCCTTCGTGGCCTGTTCCGCTCCAGGCCTAGGCGCTCTGCGCAAGCTGGCAAACAAGGCATCGAACCCGTCACTCCCCGGCATGCAGGTGGTCAGGTAGTGGTAGGCGATAAGAGCGGCAGGCGTCTCCTGCGCCAAGGTTGCAAAGGCTGCGAGCTGGTTGGCCAGCACCTCGAAGACGAGGCGCGCATCCAGCTCCGGATCGTTAACATGTCCTGCTTGCAACCGCCCGTCGTGATGGTGCTTGACCAAACGGTGATATGGATTGCGCGGAAAGGCCAGGGGATTTAGCCAAAGTGTATCAATTGGCTTTGCTGCTAACTGCGCGAAACGTGGCCTCACGGCTCCGAGATGTGGAAGATCAAATCTTAGTATGTTGTGGCCAAGCAGGAAGTCGGCTTCGGAAGCGAGGCCCTCGAGACCGTCAAGCGCGGCTTCGCGATTTCCGCTTCGGAAAACCACCTTTTGGCCCTGGGAACGAACCGCGGCAAAGGCGAAAATCTTGGCTTGGCCCGGATTAACCTCAAGGTCGATCGACAGGCAACGGCTAACGAGAGAATCATCAATGTGACTGATCTCGACTCCACCCATGCGTCAGTCTTCCACCCGCGACATCAACATCCTGATTTTGCGAGATAAGCACGACGGACGAGCGCACGCTAGAGGTGAGAACATGCGACGGCGGCTCCACCCGGGAAGGTGTGTTCCGCGTAACGCCGATTTCGCAGTCTTCCGTCGTCCCTGCAGCCGCGAGGCTTCCCGCACACAAAGACCGTAAGACCTTGATTGACTGAGTAATTCATGCCTCTATTCAGGGCGCAACGGCAGAAAAAGGGAACGGGCACTGTGCGAATGAATTCCACTCGGGTCGGACCTGGCTATCCGCAGCTCGTCGTTCTCTTCGGTGCAACGGGCGATCTCTCACGGCGCAAGCTGCTGCCGGGGCTGTTTCATCTCATTAAGGCCGGCTTCATCCCGGGGTGCCGCATCGTCGGCGTCTCACTCGACGAGATTGATGCCGATGGTTTCCGCGCCATCGCACGCGAGTCGCTGAATCAATTCCTGACTCGCAAGTTCACGGAGGCCGAATGGGAAGATTTCTCCGCTTCGCTTGACTATGTCTCGCTCTCTGCCGGCGCCGGCGTCCTGAAGGAAGCGGTGAAGCGGGCAGAGGAGGCGCTTGGGCCGGAGACGCGGCGCGTGCACTATCTCTCTGTGCCGCCGAAGGCGGCGCTTCCAGCCGTGCAACTCCTTGCCGAGGCCGAACTGGTCGAGCGTTGCCGGATTATCATGGAGAAGCCATTTGGGACGGACCTTGCCAGCGCTGTGGAACTGAACACGAAACTGCACGAGGTTTTCGACGAGAAGCAGATTTTCCGTATTGACCACTTCCTCGGCAAGGAGCCGGCACAGAACATTCTGGCTTTCCGCTTCGCCAACGGCCTTTTCGAGCCGATTTGGAACCGTAACTTCATCGATCACGTGCAGATTGACGTTCCGGAGACGCTAGGGCTTTCCACTCGCGCCGCCTTTTACGAGACGACAGGCGCCTATCGCGACATGGTGGTAACTCACCTCTTTCAAATCCTCGCCTTCATGGCGATGGAGCCGCCCACGGCTCTGGAGCCGGCGCCGATCTCGGAGGAAAAGAACAAAGTGTTTCGCTCCATGCTGCCGATCGAGCCGCGCGACGTGGTCCGCGGCCAATACATCGGCTACCGCAAGGAGCCCGGGGTCGATCCGGAGAGCGACACCGATACTTTCATCGCCTTAAAATGCGCCATCGACAACTGGCGCTGGGCCGGTGTGCCCTTCTTCCTGCGTACGGGAAAGCGCCTGGCCGAGGGTCAACGCATCATCTCGATCGCCTTCCGAGAGCCACCCAAGTCGATGTTTCCGGCCGGTTCGGGCGTTGGGGCACAAGGGCCGGACCACCTCACGTTCGACCTTGCCGATGCCTCAAAGGTCTCCCTGTCCTTCTATGGCAAGCGGCCTGGCCCTGGCTTCAGGCTCGACAAGCTATCGTTGCAGTTCGCCATGAGCGAAACCGGATTGATCGGCGAAGTGCTCGAGGCCTACGAGCGCCTGATCCTCGACGCCATGCGTGGCGATCACACGCTGTTCAACACCGCCGAGGGCATTGAGCGATTGTGGGAGGTCTCGCAACCTCTTCTGGAAAACCCACCGCCAGTGCGCCTCTATGATCAGGGCGGTTGGGGCCCGAAATCGATCCACCAACTCATCGCCCCGCATGCCTGGCGCCTACCGTTCGAGCGAGCCTGGCGAGATTCGGCCAAGGAGTAACCGGCATCCTTGCCGGCATGCATATCGGGGCGATCAGATTGTCATGGAGCTCTTCGCCACCGGCGAGGTCCAAGCTTATTGATTGGCGCAGCCTATCGCGAACAAGTCGATCGTGAAGAACTCGCTTTCAGGCAGGTTGTTGCGGCATCGGTCGGCTCTGGAACGTGAGGAAGAGTGCGGCGAACAGACACAAAAGTTGCCTGAACCATCGCAGCAGGAGGGAGAAGTTGT